>JAGOKK010000052.1 GCA_017994635.1 Candidatus Cloacimonadota bacterium
GACCGCCGAAAACTACCAGAGATATAAACGTGGACTGCTGAAAACCTTGCGAAGCAGGCCTGGTATGAACTACCGCCTCTACTGTTCCAGGAGTGCATACTCTATGATGCGGGACATCGCCAGGGATTTGAATCGCTTGCTAAAAGGGCAGAGGGTATCTTTACAGTCAGTGGCTTGCGATTTCTTCGGAGAGCATGTAAGCGTATCGGGATTGATCACGTATGAAGATCTGTCTACTCTGACTACACCTGCTGCCGATGAGATCGCTATACTCCCAAACTCTTTGTTAAATCAAGATTTACTCACTCTGGACGGCTATACCTTGGAGGAACTGAAGAGCCTGTTTCCCGCGGGCTTACTCCTTGTGGATCCTTTCTTTGAGTCCCACGACTGGGCTTAAAACAAAGATTTTGCTTGAACATTTTACGCCCTCATTTATCATGACCCACATTGAAGATATCTGTTTTAAAGGAGCTTTAAATGCGTGTTATACAAGGTAATCTGGTCGCCAAAGGCTGCCGTTTCACCATCGTAGTAAGCCGTTTTAACGAAAGCATCAGCGGGAAATTGCTGGAAGGTGCTTTGGATTGTCTTTTGCGCAGTGAGGTGAAGGAAAGTGACATCACCGTGATCTGGGTGCCCGGCGCGTTTGAAATCCCCTTGGTGGCGCAAACTGCAGCAATGGATCCCAAAACCGATGCAGTGATTTGCCTGGGCGCGGTGATTCGTGGCGGTACTCCCCATTTTGAATATGTATCCGCGGAAGTAAGCAAGGGCGTGGCTCAAGCTTCTTTGCACAGCGGAAAACCGGTGATCTTTGGCGTTCTGACCACCGACAGCGTGGATCAGGCTATCGAACGGGCAGGCACCAAGGCCGGGAATAAGGGTTTCAGCGCTGCCAGCAGCGCTCTGGAAATGGTAAACTTGATGCAGGAGTTAAAGAATGGGACAAAGGCGTAAAGCCCGCGAAATGGCAGTTCAGAGCATCTACGCGCTGGATTTTGCCGATGTAAAGGCGGATTTCCGCGAGTATGGCATGCTAAACGAGTATCCGGAGATCCTCCGGCAATTGACCTCAGCGGAAAACATCAGTCCCGGCTCCAGCGTCTATGCCTTTGCCGATGAATTGGTGAAAAACACCATTATCAACATCGAGGACATCGAAGCCGAGATCGATAAATATACCGAACACTGGTCGCTGGAGAGCATTGCCCATCTGGACAAGAGCATCCTGATCGTCGCTGTGTACGAGCTTATGTTTACCGATACTCCCTCTGCAGTGATCATCAATGAGGCCATTGAGATCGCCAAGAAGTTTTGCAGCGAGCATACGGGCAAGTTTATCAATGGCATTCTGGACGCGATCAATAAGGGGATCCCACATAGTATGCCGGGTCGTCAATTGCCCACTTGATGCTTATGCCGATACCTTGCAGCGTAGGAGTTTTTGCCCATAACGAAGCAGCAAACATCGTTCATTTGCTGGATGCAATCTCAGCGCAAAGGCTGTCGCAAGCTGAAATCACAGAAGTAATCGTGGTCTCCAGCGCCAGCACTGACGCCACGGATGATCTGGTGCGAGCATACAGCGCACAAAACCCCATAGTCCGCCTCCTTACCCAAGCCCGGCGCGAAGGAAAATCCAGCGCGATCAATCTCTTTCTGCGTGAGGCAAAAAGCGACATTCTAGTAGTGATTTCTGCAGATGTGATTCCCAGCGCGGAAACCATCGAGCTTTTGATCTCAGCCTTCCAGGATCCCAAGATTGGTGCAACTGGCGGCAGACCTTTCCCGATCAATAACGATGGCACTTTCATGGCCTACGCGGTGCAACTGCTCTGGCGCTTGCATCACCGGATGGCGCTGATCTCGCCAAAGCTGGGTGAGATGATCGCCTTTCGCAGGGTGATGGATCAGATCCCCGCAGAATCGGCGGTGGATGAAGCCTCTATAGAATCCATGGTGCGGGCTGCCGGATACGATCTGCGCTACATTCCGGAAGCATTGATTCACAACAAGGGTCCCGAGAATGTGAAGGACTTCGTCAAGCAACGTCGCCGCATTCAAAATGGGCATCTGTGGCTGGTGAAAAACCAGAACTATCAGGTGATCTCGCAGGACTCTTCGACTCTGGTCAGAATCATTATGCAAGAGCTGGCTTCACGTCCGCAGGATGTATTTAAACTCAGTCTGGTGGTCGCTCTGGAATTCTATAGCCGCCTTCTTGGCTCCTTCGACTACTACGTGAAAAAAAAGAATCCCTTTGCCTGGGATATCGTCATCTCCACTAAACAGGTAAAACCTTAAAGGATAGCTATGTTTTTTTTACTCTTCAGGATTATTGGATATTGGTTCATGAAACATCTGGGTTTTCCTCGGATCCTGCCCATGAATTATACCGTAAGCCTTCTCTACACCTGCAATTCCAGATGTAGCACCTGCCGCATCTGGAAGAAAAAAGCGAATAACCTCACAGTGGATGAATACCGTAAAATCTTTCGTAGTGTGGGACGCAGTCCTTACTGGATCACTTTCAGCGGCGGTGAACCCTTTCTGCGAAATGATATCGTAGATGTGGTCAGCGCCATCTATCAGGTATCCCGTCCCCGCATCATAAATATCCCGACCAACGGCCTGCTGGTGAATAACATAGTGGAGAAAGCAGCAGCGATAGCCAAGGCTTGTCCCCGAGCGCAGATCATCATCAATGTATCATTGGATGGCATTGAGGGACAACATGATGAGATTCGCAATGTGCCGGGGAACTACAAGAAAGCCCTCTCCACCTTCCAGAAACTGAAAGCTCTGAAGCTACGCAATCTCTCCGTCGGAATCCATACCGTGATTTCGCGTTTCAATGTGGATAACTTCTATTCCGTGGCCAACGAACTTATGCGTCTCAATCCGGATAGCTACATCACGGAGATTGCCGAGGAACGGGTGGAATTGGATACCATCGGCCTGGATATCACTCCTGGTAAAGTGGCTTACAAATCCGCCATCGACTATCTCATTCACCGGATCAAGAATGGCAAATACCATGGTATGAGTAAGATCACCATGGCCTTCCGCATCGAGTACTACAATCTGGTAAAGGCCATCATGCGGGATGAAAAGCAGATCATACCCTGCTACTCCGGCGTTGCCTCCTGTCAGATATCACCCGATGGTGATATCTGGAGCTGCTGTGTGAAGGCAAAGTCATTGGGAAATCTGCGGGACAAGCATTATCGCTTTGGCCGTATATGGTGGGGCAAAAAGGCTCGCAAAGAGCGTAATAGCATCCATCACAAAGAATGCTGGTGCCCCCTGGCAAACGCGTCCTACACCAACATGCTGATGGATATCCCCACACTGATGCGGGTAAGCTATCGCAGCTTTATCAAGTGGTGGAATTAGCTATGATTGCTCTGAAAAGCAAGATGGATCGCAATCCGAACACTATGGTGGAGCAACAGCTCAGTCAGGACGGACGTTTTGGCTGGTTTTTGGCCGTCTGGCATCCGGAGACGGATCACGCTTTGCAAGAATTGACTGCGGAGATCCGCCTGGCCATCCGCAATTCTGAAGCCGCCAGCATCAGCAAAGGCGAAGTAGAAGCGTGGATGAAGAGTTTTATGGGCGATCTGCATTGGAAGATGCACGCTTTTCTGCGTAAAACTGACCTGCAAGAAAAGGGAATGTCCCTCTTTTTGGGGATCCTGTACGATCACGAGCTGTTCTTTGTTCAATATGGCAGGATCTTCTGCAGTCTGTCGGATGGTAAGAAGCTGAGGCATATCGGCAATCAGTATCAGCATCATCAGATGCAGACATTAAGTAAGCTCAATCTTCTCGGCTATGAAGACCGTGACATCAGCACGAAGGTGCAGCGGGTCTTTATCGGCGAAGGGCAACGATTCGTAGTGTTAAGCGGCAACCTCTGCGCCAAAGTGTACGATACGCAGAGCGACTTGAATAGCCTGGATCATTATATCGAAAGCTTCAGCAATGCCGAAAATCCACTGTGGTTGATTCTGGAAGGTAAAAGCCGCCTCATAAAACCCAAGCGTAAACGACCCTCCCGTCTGCAAGTAACATCCTTTATCATTCTGCTGATCACGCTTGGGGCAGTGGTCTATATGATGTTTGGCAATCGTTTTTTGGATCAGTTTTTTCACCGCATCCGCATGACCGTGAAGGGCAATAAAAGCCTGCGGCTGGAGCAGATCCCCAATACTCTTGCCATTGATAGCAAGGATTTTCTGAAGTATATGGAACGCATCGTGAATCTCCCCGCGCGGGACATTGAGCTGCAGATCATCTGGAGCGCCAGCCTGCAATACAGCATCACCGGTGCACCAGTCTTCAGCCTGGATACGATATTCTTGACTGCGGACAACAATCTGATCGCCTTCGACAAAAAGAGCCGGAAACTGAAGTGGAAGAGATCCTTTGCCGCACCGATCAGCTCTGTCTTGTACATGGACAACGCCTTGATGGTATGTCTGCAGAGCGATTCCGCCAGCGCTTTCAGCGAAGATGGCAAGCTGCTCTGGGAGGCGGATATGACCTGCCCCACGCAGGCTTCCGTAAATCTCAATCCTCTTAGGATCAGCGGTGAAGACGATCCTCGCCTGGATCGTCCTATTCTGATGATTCCCAGCCGGGAAGTGATCAGCATTGTGGATGCTGGCAGGGGAGAAAGCCTGTCTTCGATCACTTTTGTGGACGACATCGCGGCCATCTCAGCGTACGACAATTTCGCCAATTGCTTTTATGCCATTGTGGATGACGCGCTGATCTGCATTCAACTGAAGATCGTAAACTAAAGGACCTCCGGCTTGAGACACGTGTTTATCATATCCCTGATCCTGATAGCCGCCTTGCTTCAGGCACAAGAAAGCACAGTGAAGACGGGATTTGCCCGTCTGCAATATGATGGGGGAGGGGATTGGTACAATGATCCGGAAGTCCTACCCAATCTGGCAAAGTATATCAATACCACTCTTTCTTCCGGGATGCCCATCGACCAAAGCGTTGTCCGGGCCGGCGATAGCAAACTATACGATTTCCCCTTCGTCTATCTGACCGGACACGGAAACATTCGCTTCACTGAAGGCGAAGTGCAGAACCTGCGTCAATGGATGCTCCGCGGGGGATTCCTCTATGCCGATGATGACTACGGTATGGATGAGAGCTTTCGCCGCGAGATAAAGCGCGTTTTCCCTGAAAAGGAACTGGTGGAACTGGATGCCAGCCATCCACTTTATACGTCATACTACGATTTCAGTGGCGGTATCCCCAAGATCCATCTGCATGACGAGAAACCCCCTCAGGCCTATGCCCTCTTCGATGACAACGGCCGCATGATGCTCTATTACACCTATGAAACAAATATCAGCGACGGTTGGGCTGATCCTGACACGCACAATGATCCCCCGGAGCTGCGTGATACTGCTCTGCGTTTTGGGCTAAACATAGTCCATTACATCATGACGAGGTAAGATGCGCATCTGTGTGATTTCCGATTTGCATTACAAGTACATCGATCCGTGTCCTGAGGACAGGGAAAATAGCGCCCTGGTGCTTTCGTTCCTGGAAGATGCCAAGGGTAAGTACGACCTCATGATCCTCAATGGTGATATCTTTGATCTCTGGTTCGATTGGCGCTATGGGATCATCAAGCAGTATTTCCCACTGCTGGTAAAGCTCTATGAATTGAAACAATCAGGCTGCCGCTTAGTGCTGATCAGCGGTAATCACGATTTCTGGTTTGGCGACTTTCTGCCCGAATATCTGGGGATTGAGCTACATAGTGAATTCTACGAGTTCCAGGCGGATGGCAAAAAAATCTATGTCTGTCATGGCGATACTCATACTGTAAACGACCTGCGTTATCAGATTTTCCGCAGGCTCATCCGACTCAGGTTCATCAAAAGGATCTTCAGCATCTTGCATCCCGACCTGGCTTTGGGACTGGGCTCATTACTATCCCGGAGTAGCAGGGCACGTAAGGATCCCCCTGATATGCGAGTGAGAAAGAATGCAGGCTTACTGGCTTACGCAGGTAGTATCATCAGAAAGGGCCGTGCGGATTACGTGCTGATGGGGCATAGCCACAATCCCCTGGCCAAAGAGATTGATGGTGGATTGTATGCCAATTCCGGAGATTGGATTTCGCATCATTCATACATAGAAATCATCTCTGGCACATTGAACGTGAAACATTATTTTATAAATAAGGAGAATCAAGCATGAAAACAAAATCCAACTACATAGCATTGATCCTGATCCCTGTGATCCTCATTTTGGGGCTCACCTACCTCTATACTCAAAACAGGACCCAGCTCACAAATACCAAGGAGGAAACTGTGACTACTGACCCTGCACAAAAGGTAAAGACCATTATCAATACCACTTATGGTGAAATCGAATTGGAGCTCTGGCCGGATTTGGCTCCCAAGACTGTGGCAAACTTCGTGAAGCTTGGCAGCGAAGGCTTTTACACCAGCACCTATTTTCATCGTGTAATCCCTGATTTCATGATTCAAGGTGGATGCCCCAACACCAAAGATGACAATCGTGGAAATGACGGTCAGGGCGGTCCTGGCTACATGTTTGAAGACGAAACCTATGGTAATGGGGACGAACTGAAGGGGGTGATCAAGGATCATGCAACTGCGGAACAAGTCTGGACCCAGGTCATCGTTCCTCATATGCAAAACAACCGCACTCCCAATGCTGAGATCGCTGCCTTGGTCAAGCAATGCCAGGAGGTGCGTTCACTAAACCCCATGCTGGATAAGACCGTGGATTATTACTCCAAGCTTGCCGGTCATGAAGGGGCAGTCTATAACCGCTCGCTCAAAGCTCATGTGCTTTATGGTAACATCGCCATGGCCAATAGCGGACCCAATACAAACGGCAGCCAGTTCTTCATCGTTACCAAGAAGGAAGGCACCCCGTGGTTGGACGGCAAACACACCGTATTTGGAAAGGTGACCAAGGGGATGGACGTGGTTCACAAGATTGAAGGTTTGCCTCGTGACCGTGCGGATAACCCCAATCCTGAAAATCAGGCATTCATCCTGGGAGTGTCTTTCCCCAAATAAAGGAAACACAAATGGCTAGAACCAACGAATCTGCTTTGCAACAAGAGATCCTGGCATGGATCAAACAAAATCAATATGTATATCTTGCCACCAGTGATAAGAGACAAGCAAGAGTGCGCCCTGTGGTTTTGTTTACCCTCGAGGATTCCTATTTCTTCGCCACCTTCAGTGGGGATGCCAAGGTTGCGCAGATTCAGGCCAATAAACTCGTAGAAGTATGCGTACCGCTTAGCGAAGACGGTCAAACTGGCTACATCCGGCTCAGCGGTATTGCCAGGATAGTATCAAACGCAGCGCTCAAGGCAGAGGCCTCGGAGCGCTGTTACTTTTTTGACGAGTACTTTAACGGCTATGACGATCCGGATTACACGCTGGTGGAGTTCGATCCTGACTTTGCCGAGTACCTGCGCCCCGGCGAAACCTACAGCCAGAGCTGCAATCTAAAACGCTACTGATCAAGCCTGAATCCGGCAAGGAAGACCTTATGAAACGCGTGTTTGAATATCACGACGAACACTTGGGCAAGAGCTACATCGTTATCGACAAGATCAGGGAACTCAGGAAGACCCTTGGGGAACTGGTGGTTACATTTGATAATGGTGAAAAACGGGTGCTCTCGGTGGAAGATCCCAATGCTACCCTGAAAGCCCTGGTGGATGCCATCGAGCAGCTCTGATCCAGATAGCCTGGTCGGCAATTCTGCTCTCCCCAGGGATACCTTGATAACTATTAAAAAAAGCCATCCGTCGGATGGCTTCATGTATTATTTATGGACGATTCGCGTTCCCGTCTTACCCTCAAAGGCATCCACGATTCTATCGATCGAAGTGATCAATACCTCCGAACCGCCTCTTCGCAGGAAGTCGATGGCAGCCAGGATCTTGGGACCCATACTCCCCGCGGGGAATTGCTTGTCGTCATAATGTTTCTGCGCTTCGGCAATGGTCATCACATCCACATTCAGTTGATTTTCCTTACCGTAGTTAATAGCTACTTTGTCCACTCCTGTAAGGATCACAAATAGGTCAGCCTTGATGTTCAGTGCGAGTAGGGCACTGGCAAAATCCTTGTCGATCACGGCATCTACCCCTTCCAATTTGCCGCTGTCCTCTCTGTAAACAGGAATTCCGCCTCCACCAACCGCTATCACCACTTCACCGCGATGCACGAGTTCATTTATCGTCTCGGCGGGAATAATTTCTTTGGGCATGGGTGATGGCACCACTCTGCGATAGCCTTTTCCGGAATCCTCTTTGAGGGTCCAGCCGAGGCTTATCTTCAAATCTTCGGCTTGCTCTGCGGTATAATATGTAGAGCCCACAAACTTCGTGGGGTTCTTCATGCTTGGATCGTTCTTATCTACTACTACTTGGGAAACAATGGTGATCACCTGTTTGGTTATGCCATGTTCCAGCAATTTATTTTGCAGGCTTTGTTCGATCATGTAACCCATCGTGCCTTCTGTGGCAGCGTTCAATACGCCCAGAGGCAATGCAGCCAGGCCTTCTTTCTCACCGGCTTCCTGCTGACGCAGCAGATTCCCTACCTGAGGGCCGTTTCCGTGCGTAATGCTTAGCTGATAGCCACGGCTGATCAGCTCTACGATGCCGTCCAGAGAATCCCTCGTATTGGCAAATTGCTCTGTGATGGTACCTTTTTGACCGGCTTTGATGATGGCATTCCCACCCAAAGCCAGAACTGCAGTTTTCTTCATCTAAATCCTCATTTTGGTATAAAAGCTAAAGCCGGGGGTGGCCTCACCCCCGGTTTCTTATTGATATTTAAGCGTATAGCTTACTATTTCTTATTTGGAGCTGCCTTTTTGGGAGCTGCTTTTTTGGGTTCTGCTTTCTTGGCAGATTTCTTGGTGGCAAAGCCTTCCAGCACTTCAGCAATGGTGGGAACGCCGATCTCTTGCAGTTCGTATTGAACCTGGCAAGCGGGCTTCTTGATCTTCACGATGCGGCGAAGGTCGATAGGAGTGGCAATAACCACAGCGTCGCATTCAGTATCATTGATGGTCTTTTCCAGGTCTTTGATCTGCTTTGCGCTGTAACCCATTGCGGGAAGAAGGATACCGATATCCGGATACTTTCTGAAGGTGTCGGCGATCTCGCCAACTGCCCATTCGCGGGGATCCACGAGGTCGTTGCAACCGTATTTCTCAGCGGCGACCACACCGGCTCCGAAGGTCATCTCACCGTGGGTGAGGGTAGGACCGTCTTCCACCACGAGCACATCTTTGCCAAAGATCAGTTCGGGCTTGTCCACAAAGAGCGGAGAAGCGGCTTCGATGATCTTGGCAGTGGGGTTGATAGCGCGGACATTGGCACGAACTTCATTGATGTCGTCGAGGTCGGCGCTGTCGATCTTGTTGATCACGACTACGTCTGCCATGTGTACGTTAGTTTCGCCAGGATAGTAGGTAACTTCGTCGCCGGGGCGATGAGGATCGACCACTACGATGCGAACCATTTCGTCGGAGCAGTAGAAGGGAATATCGTTATTTCCGCCGTCCCAAATGATGACGTCGGCTTCTTTCTCGGCTTCGCGAACGATAGCTTCATAATCCACACCAGCATAAATCACGCTGCCCATGGCAATATGCGGTTCATATTCTTCCATCTCTTCGATGGTGCATTTGTGTTTCTTGAGATCGGCAAGCTCGCCATAACGCTGCACTTTCTGAGCCACAAGGTCTCCATAAGGCATGGGGTGGCGGATGGAAACCACTTTCAGACCGCGGGCTTTGAGGGCTTTGACAACCGCACGGGTGGTCTGGGATTTGCCACAACCGGTACGGGCAGCGCAAATAGTGACCAAGGGCTTGGTGGTCTTCACTGTGGTGTTGTTAGCACCCATCAGCATGAAATCTGCGCCAGTGGCATTTACCAAAGCGGCTTTATGCATCACCACTTCGTAGGGCAGGTCACTGTATGCCAGCACCACTAGATCAACGTTGTTTTTCTTGATCAGATTTTTCAATTCGCTTTCGGGTTTGATCTCGATACCCTTCGGATAGAGCTTTCCAGCCAGTGCGGCGGGGTATTTCTTATCGTCAATACCAGGGATCTGAGTAGCTGTAAAAGCTACCACTTCATAATCTTTGTTGTCGCGGAAGAAGACGTTGAAATTGTGAAAGTCACGTCCTGCTGCGCCCATAATGATAACTTTACGTTTCATTGGGAATCTCCTTTATTTACTTTGATTTATGTCATTTGTCTCATGCTTTCGAATAGCTCTATCCAGTCAAGAAAAATCTTGACAGCCCCTGTGGGTCAGAATTTGTTAGATGGCATCCGCATGCTGCGGAAAAAGCCAAATGCTAAAGGAGTGAATATGATACATCGCTACCCGCAAGCGCTCAAAGAATCTCATGTGGAAGAGCATTTTAGCATCAGTATAGAAGACCCATTCAGGAGCTTGGAGAATGACCTTTCACCTCACACCATTTCCTGGCTGGAAGCTCAGCAAAACCTCACTGAGGAGTATCTGAACCAGTATCCTTACCGCAAAGATATGCTCAAGCGCTTGAAAGAACTGGTCGATTATCCGAAGCTTTCCCCTCCCTACAAGATGGGTGATTGGTACTATTACAGCAGAAATGACGGGCTGCAGAATCAATGGGTGTATTATCGCCGCGCCACCATGATTGATGCTGAGGAGATTTTCTTTGATCCCAATACTCTATCCCAGGATGGCACTACCCGGGCCTCATGGTGTGGATTTTCCCGCGATTATCGTTACTTTTCCTTTCTTGTGTCGCCATCTGGTGCGGATGCAGGTGAAATCTGGACTCTGGATACGTACAGCAAGGAGTTTATCCCTGATAAGATCACCGATGTACGCCATTCTGGTGTGTCCTGGTGGAAGGATGGATTCTTCTACTCCCGTTATGATAACACGCAGGACTATCAGAGCCAGGATGCCAATATGAAGATCTATTATCACAAACTAGGCGAGGACAATGCTCAAGATAGTCTGATCTATGAAGATCCCGAAAATCCCTTGCGCTATCACCACATCTGGGTATCGGACGACGAAAAGACTCTCTTCCTGTACTCCACTAAAGGCACCAGGAGTTCCAGAATCCTGTATCGGGCAGCAGAGGGAGATAGCCCTTGGCAAACACTCTTTGATGGTTTCGAGTTTGATGCTTTTATCTTTGATGCTTATGAAGAAGGCTTTGTGTATCTCTTCACGAATAAGCATGCTCCAAACTATCGCTTGCTGAAGGTAGATCTCCGCCGCCCCCAGGAAGAGAACTGGCAAGAGATCATTCCCCAGCGGGATTATCTGCTGGCAAGTGCCCAGTTAGCCGGAGGCAAATTGCTGGCGATCTTCAGTAAAGATGTAAGCTCCCAGATCGAGGTCTTTGATACTGCAGGTAACTATCTGTATCCCATCCCGATGCCCTACCAGGGAGCAGCTTATCTGCATGTGCTGAAGAAAGAAGAAGATGAAGCGTATTTTGGTTTTGATTCCTTTATCCATCCCCATGAATACTATCATTATAATATCAAAGATAGTAAGCTCACTTACTACCACTGCGATCCTATAAAGGCAGATGTAAGCAAGATCGTGAGCAAACAGGTCTTTTATCCCTCCCTGGATGGTACCATGATCCCGCTTACCATCATTTATCGGGAGGGGATGATAAGAAACGGTCTCAATCCTTGTTTGCTCTACGGATATGGTGGTTTCAATATCTCGCTGATGCCTTCATTTAGCGATACCCGGGTAGCCTTGCTGGAAAAAGGATTCATCTATGCCATTGCCAATCTGCGTGGGGGAGGGGAATATGGCGAAGCCTGGCACGAAGCAGGAATGAAACTGCAAAAGCAGAACGTTTTCAACGATTTTATAGCGGCTGCCCAGTACTTGATTCAAGAAGGCTACACCTCCTCCCAAAAGCTTGCCATCAATGGCGGCTCAAACGGGGGTCTGCTGGTGGGAGCCTGCCTTACGCAGCGTCCTGATCTGTTTAAAGTGGCTGTGCCTCAGATGGGAGTACTGGATATGCTGCGTTATCACAAGTTTACTTGCGGTTGGGGATGGATGGGGGAATATGGCAATCCCGACGAAGAAGAACACTTCAAGAACCTGCTGGCATACTCTCCGCTACACAACATCAAAGCTGGCCAGAAATATCCGGCTACCATGATCACTACCGCTGATCACGATGATAGAGTGATACCGGGACACTCCTTCAAGTTTGCCGCAACCCTGCAGGAAAAGGCCGATCCGGGCAATCCAGTGCTACTTTACACTCAGGGACAATCATCTCACGGCCCCAGCAGCACCACCAAGAGCCTGGAATTGACAGCCGATGTTTATAGCTTCATCTGCATGACTTTGGGAGTGTGAATTGTGATAACTGAGGAAGCACTCAGCAAAGACTATCAGTACCAAACCAGTAATAAGGAGTTACTATGCAATTAGGAGCTTTTTCGATCAGCCTGAGCGTGATGAACATCAAAGCCTCTGAGACTTTTTACAACAAGCTCGGTTTTTCCACTTTAGGTGGAGATATCTCGCAGAATTGGTTAATCCTGCGCAATGGAGACACTGTGATTGGGTTGTTTCAAGGCATGTTCTCCGGCAATATGCTCACATTCAATCCCGGCTGGGATCAAAGCGCCCAAAATCTTGATTCATTTACTGATATCAGAGAGTTAAGGCATTACATGGAAAAGCTGGGATTGGTACCCACTGCTCTGGATAATGATACTGAGTCAGGCCCCGCCAGCTTCACAGTTACTGATCCTGACGGCAACATGATTCTGTTTGATCAGCACCGATAGCCAAGTGGATTTTAAGATCAAATGAGGTATGCTGTATGAATCTACGAATAGCGGCAGCCGTGTTTCCTCCTGTTACGAACTCCTACAGTGCCACTCAAAGGATGCTGGAGCAGGTGGAAAAGGCCAAAAGACAGAATTGCGATCTGATCATTTTCCCTGAAGCAGTATTGGGGGGATTGGACACTTTGGGGGATTATCAGTCTGATCTGGAGATATCCTTTCATGAAAATTCTCCGGAGATTCAGCGTATTAGGGACTGTGCCAAAAGTGAATCCATCGGCATAGGATTCGGATTTCTGGAAAACGCCAATGGACTTATCTATGATGCATACCTGATCTACGATCATACCGGAGAGCTTTGCGTGCATTATCGCAGGATGACTGATACCTGGATGCCCTCGGAGATATCGGGAGAGCACTACGCCTGTGGAGAAGGGCCTCAAGTCTTCCATACTCCTTATGGGAGGCTTGGCGTCCTGCTCTGCGGCGATTTGTTTGATGAAATGCTGGTCCAAGATCTAAGCTGCCAGGATCCTACGCTATGTTTGCACCCGATGGCACGCGCATACAAAGATACTGATAATATTCAGCAGAGCTGGGATGAGCTGGAGTTTCCCTTTTATCTGGCAGAATACTGCAAGCTCAAATGCGATGTTCTGGTCTGCAATATGATTGATTACACGCCTGATGATGGAAATATCTATTGCGGTGGGTCGTGGTTTATCAGGCAGGGTCAGGTGCATTGCAGTTTGCCTTTGCAGCTGCAAGGGCTTCTGATCGTAGAGGTGTAAACCCATATCGTAAGGAGAATAAACATGAGAGAATCAAAAGACTATCTATGTTACTGCGGTCTATGCTGCAAGATGTGCAGCATAGTGAATGGACTGCCTCAGGCTGCGCGCTCCCTGCATCAGATCATGCAGGAAGATGGCTGGGAAGGTTTTGGCAGCTTTATGTATCCGGAGTTTGGTGACTTTTGGAAAGTGCTGGCTGAATTGAAGGAAATGGACAACACTTCGCCTCTCTGCATCGGCGGTTGTGGTAATCCCGCTTGTGAGATACGCATCTGCGCTCAGGTAAAAGGCTTGGACGTTTGCGCGTTTTGCGACGAATATCCCTGTGCCAAACTCAGGGCATTTACCGATGCCTATCCCTTTATTCTGAAGAATAATGAGCGGATCAGAGAGATCGGTATCAGCGCCTGGCTTGTTGAACAAGACGAACTGGTTGCCAGGGGAGTTACCCATAAAAGCTTGAAATAGCTTTCCTTTACTAAAAGTTCCAGCGCTCATCCTTGTTATTGAAGTATCCGGAGCCCAGTACATTTCACTCAATATCGGATACATACCAGTCTTCAGGCCCGTGAAAGATG
>JAGOKK010000053.1 GCA_017994635.1 Candidatus Cloacimonadota bacterium
ATCCCCGAAAGGATACTACCGTTCGACTTGCATGCCTAATCCACGCCGCCAGCGTTCGTCCTGAGCCAGGATCAAACTCTCCATCATTACTTAAAATGACTAGAACTGACAAGAGCTTCTTTCTCACTGTTTCTCTATAGCACTCTATAACTTTCAAAGATCGTTTTTCGTCCCGCTCATGCCGAGCAGGTTTTGCCAATTTCTGAATGGGCTTTTTTTTGTCAATAGAATTTTTCTCACTTTTCACATTACATGAGACAAATGGTAATGCTATATGTATGAATATCAGAGCAGTGTGACTTGGCAAAAAAAACCTCGATTCGCTGCGTGTATTGCTGAGGATAACTCCATATACACGGTCTCAGCTTAATCTGGCCGCTAATAAAAAAGCCCCCTGTAGGGCTTGAATGTCACGCAGAAATGATCTGATTCACTCCGAGATTGGCGCAGGTTGATCTCCCGTGGCCCCCCCCTAGATGAAGGAATACATACCCAAAATCCCCTCCCGACCGGGTTATCAGGAGGGGACTTAGCGGTTTCTCAGAGGTGTTATGTAGAGCGGAGAGCTCTATGAGAAACCATGCCTGTCGTGCTTGGATGATGAGTCGGACCGAGGAGCGACTAAAATCATATCTTGCCTTCTATGTAGAATACATTTCACGCAGACCAAGTGCAATCCATTCCAAATACGCGGCACTGGAGCTGGTAGCGGAGCTTGGAACCCATGATTTGGGGTAGGGGACCATCTTACTTGAGTAGAACCATTGTGCGTTTCAAGCTCTGAGTGCCAGTATTGATCGTATAGTAGTATACTCCACTGGCACATGATCTCCCCCGGGCATCATCCCCGTTCCACAGGACGCAATGCAATCCACTGCCCTGTCTTTGGTTTAGCAGATTCTTGATAAATATTCCCCTTACGTCGAAAACATCAATCCTCACGTCGGCCTCATCTGCCAGAGCATAGGATATTGTGGTAGTGAGATTGAAGGGATTGGGACTATTCCCTCGTTGCCACAGCAAATTCTGCGCCTTGTCTATGGAGGGTTTCTGATCCGTAGCAATCATGTCATCCTCGCTATCCAGGCAATGATTGGTGCAATCCTCGAGAGTCTTGCAGGGAGTCAATTATTTACCTATTCCTCATCGTCCAGAAGGCAGGAACATATATATCCGTTGAAAAACACGAACGCATATCTCCTGCTGGCATCGATGTAGATTACACGAATCTGTGGGTTATCCAAGGATCCCGTATATTGAGGGAGGGTACTGGGGTCAATGCTGGAATAATCTGTAGCGGCGCAGAGCATGCTGGTAAACAGCACGAGCAGTAGTATGAAACTGATGTGTCTTTTCATTTTGACACTCCTTTATATAGTCTTCTATAAGCATAGTGTCAAAAATGGAGGAGTGGGGGTTCTGAAACGAAGAAAAAATCAGCGAGTAACTAAATTGATGATATCATCAAAGTTTAAAACGGCATATCCTTTGTCTGTTTTGATAGGGATCTCAGTTTGCACTCTTTGGACATCTGTTTTCGCATGCAGCTTGCTGCTAATGATCCTGATGTGATTCCGCTGGTTCAATTCCAGGCTAATACTGGCGAATATTGGTTGTTGATCAGGATTGAAACAAAATATCAGCAGACGAAATCTTCGATTGGGCATCATGGAGATACCCCAGTCATCAATCCTGGGGATTTGGCTCATCACTTGAGAAAGCGTATCATCCGGCGAGGAGATGGCAGGTTTTTTACTGATTGAGACAAGCTCGCGCAGAAACTTCTGGATGGTTTTATATTGGTTAAAGTCCAGGATATCGGGTCCGCTCTCCCAGCCCATAGCCTTGAGCAGCAAGGCTTTGAGATTCTTCATCAGTTTTTTGCTGCGGCTTTTAGCAGCCTCATAGGAGATTTTTTCGGCCTCCGCATAGGCACGAAGACTGGAGAAACTCCAGATATGCAGCATTTCCCGGTAGTCATCGCTAGCCTGGATGTCCGGGGGCAGGAAATTGCTGAGGTCATCCTTCTGAGGCAATTCATCATTGATGTATATCTGGTTCATTACTTCATATTCAGCGCAAAGCTGGCGGCACGTATCGCTATCCCGGTATTTATTTCGGTAATGGTCACAGAGCAGGTTGTGCGCCACACTGCGAATCCACTGATTCACATTTGATATCGGCGTTCTGGCGCTAAGTAACTGGTACATGGTTTCTTGAGCAATATCACTGGATAGTTCTGGATCTCGGGTTTTCCTCAGGCAATAGCTAAAGCACTTCATCCGGTAGTCTTCAAAAACATCCTCCACCACTTTGGGGAAAATAGCGCAGAGATGCTCATTGTCGATTTCTACCTGAAGATCAGTTTTCAGCAGGCGCATGAAGGTCTGGTTCACGATATCAGCTGATATGTTCAAGTTCCCAAAGAGATCCGTACTTCGTTTGATGATATAATCCAAGATATCATCGTAGGCTTTTCTGTCGATGACATGAGCTTCAGAATGTAACATATTCATCTACCTGCTATGTATTTAAACTAGTGCCGCCATTGGAATGAGCAGCACTTGTTTTGTCAATCACAATAATGTTGGCATTCCCCCATTTTTACATCCAGCCTTATTTGATATTGCCATTGATCACGTCTGGCTTCGATGCTACGCCTTCGTTTTACTGAATGATCGTGCTTATGCATGTATTTATGACGTTGATGAAGTCTCAAGCAGCCCGGAGGGCGACACTATTCATAGCGAGGGTGCAATTTGGAATCTGCTCCACTTCTTAAGCACATGCCAAACACATCCCAAGCCAGGCTCAGGAAGTCCTTGGGATGATCATGGTCAGCGCGACAGCCACAAGCCAGGTGGAAGTATAACCCAAAGATGACCTGCTGATGTTCAGCAGATAGCACGTACACAAGGACAATCAACTGTGATAACTACGTAAAGAGGCATTACGCCAGGTAGTTTGTTCAATCTGGACTTGATTAGTATGCTTGCAATCGGATACCTACGGGGCGATGATCAGAGATGTTGGCATAGTACGATGAAAGACCGCCGACGTGGCTTTCCACTCTGATAGCCTTACAGAAGTTCCCTGCATTGGAGAAATCCGCGAAGAGTTCGTCGGAGATGAGTATGTGATCCAAAATGCTAATGTAAGAAGGATAGGATACCGTATTTGGGGTGGGATTCTGAGCAATGGGCATGGTGGCAAAGAGATAGTCTCCGGGGCGGTCAAGAAATGCCATGAAAACGTTGGTCTCCTCTGGTTCCTGAATCTGGTCATTCAAATCGCCCAATACGACTACTCGTTGATCGTCCAGGTGTTCACGGATGTACTCTTCCAAGAGGTTGCTGGCGGTCATGCGGCGGTTTTCCTCGTCCCATACATCGCCTTCATCAATCACATTATCTCCCAGAGCTTTAAAATGATTGTTTATGATATGGTAATCTTTTGAGGCAAAGCTGATATCCAGAATGTAGGGCGGACGAGGGAATGGAATAGATTCACTATCGAAAATAGTATAAGCGTCATTCACCGTAACGGTTCTGGCATCATAGAGGTAGGCCAGACGGTAGGATGAAGTGGAATTGTAGATGTAGGCCTCGTAGTAGGGAATGGCATCAGCAAGGGCATAAAACTGTGAGTAATCCATCACCTCTTGGAAGGCGATCACTTCCGCTTGCATCTCTGGAATGATATCGGCCAGTAGATTCACAGTGTTATTGTTCAAGGGGAAGGTCTTAAGATTCCAGGTAACCACGTCCAGCGTGGCGGGACTGCCAAAAAGCAGGCTTTCATCGTCCACCACAGGTGGCGTAAGATGGTTGTTTTCCCCACACGACACTAGCAGAAAGGCCAGCAGGGTGGTCCAGATGATGATGTATCCAATACGCATATATATTCCTTAATTATCGGGCATTATCCATGTAATTCCCGTCGCAATGCAAATGCTAGGAGGGGCAGGATTTGTCAAGGGGGGAATAAGCGAAAAACGCGAGCTGCTCGGATGAACAACTCGCGTTTAATGAGTAATGTCCCAGGTTTATCCGGCTGATTGTATTTACTTCATCAGCAGCATTTTCCGGGAATAGCTCTGAGCACCCAGATCCAGACGGTATAGATAGATACCACTGGCCACCGTGCGCCCGGAAAGATCCGTACCATCCCAAACGAAGCTATTGGTGCCTGCTTCCAGATCGCCTTTGTGTAGATAGCGCACCAACTGGCCCTTGGTGTTATAAATAGCCAGAGTAACAGCGCTAGCAGTCTTCAGATCAAAGGCAATGGATGTAGTGGGATTGAAGGGATTCGGGTAGTTCCGCAGGTTGGTCACAGGGACGGGCATCACGCTATCGGATGCCGAAACATAGTTATCCGGCGCAGTGGTGCTAAAGCGAATCGCCAATCCGTCAACAAGTTCCTGGGCAGTAACCGGATACACATTGCAATAGCTGTATGTGAGGCCGGCAAGCTGATGATGATCCTCCACACCTACCGTACAGTAATTTGTGGTAGTGCCGGGATTATCCACCGTGTGATATTGGATCACGATATCGCCATCCGCCCCATCAATCGGATAAAGGATGGTCTGGAATTTCTCGAGAGAGGCATCATCGCCGGCTTGAATGGTATATTGATTATAAGCCTCGTTCCACTGGATGATGAAACGATTGTTAGCCGAGTCGTACCAATGCAGGATGCGCATATCGGCAAAGATATCATTGTTGCTTTGATCGATACCGATCTTTTTGCCTTTCAGATCGTCCCAATATGCGGCTACTAAGGCTTGAGGACCCAGCGCGGCGGGGATATAGTGATTGTTAAAATAAGCCTCGGCACAAGGCACAAAAGAGATCCAGCCATTTGAGGATATGGTTACGGATTCATAATCCACGCCATAAAAGCGGAAGCTGAAGGGCAATGGCACATCCAATACACCGTCATCCATCACGGTCCACAGGGTTCCGGATCCGCCGAGGAGGGGATCAAGCTCTACCCAGTTGTAAGTAGGGGCTTTGTCATAATCTATGTCGCCATTATCATAGGCAAAGTAGCCGTATTCATCTGGGCCGGTGGGATCATTCACGGAAGGGCTGCCCGCAGTAACGGCATAGAGAGCCATCCATTCATATCCGCCAGCGTCGCTAAAATCGAAACGCAAGGGAATGTTTCTGCCATCCCAGGCATCGCTGTGGATGGTGATGGGTACGGTGAAAGTCTTGTCCTGGCCGGGATTGATGTTGCCTATACTGATGGGGGTGTGTGAAATGACTGCCGCCTCGGTTCTGGAATATGGCTCGACCTGGCAGTCTAGCATTGGCGCTGTACCTACATTTGCAACCGTGAAAGTGATGTTGCTGCTTTCGCCGATCGCAGGATTCGCTGAATGGTTCCATACCGAAAGCTTAGCTCCGCCGCCAATGAGCCGGAACATGTGTTTTGAGGTGGGATTTGTGGTACGAAGAGTGAGATTGATCACGTCTTCAGGCTTGATCTGATTGTTGGCAGCCAGAGAGAAATTCAATGTGTGAGTAGCTCCGGGAGCCAGGGCGAATGCATCGGCATTCTGCAGAGTAATGTCCAGATTCTCCACCTCGTCGAAAGACGCGGTGATGCCGCTAAGTGCGGTAGCCCCATAGTTTTTCAAAGTGATGGTGGCATCGATGGATGAATTTGCGTTTATCCTGACGTCCGCCGCGCTGTTTGATAATATCCCGATTCCGGATAGGCGGTTCACAGTCAAAGTGCGAACCAGCGGCACCCAATTGGGTTTGGAAACGGTCAGTAGCAGATCTCCGCTCTCTTCGGGGTCGATGTTTAGGATCGCGATCCCATCCACCACTTTTGCGTATTCAAAGTTCACTCCGTCTTTGCTTCCTGATACCAGAGCGCCATCCAGGTTCGGGGCTGTGATGCTGATATGCGAGGCGGATTGCTCAAAAGTGAGGCCATCATCCAGAATGTTCTCATTTATCACATCGGGTTCGAGGATCCACATATTCATGGAGGGATCGGATAAGATGTTGTAAACGTGGAAGTAGAAGGGCACATACATACCCGGTTCCAGATCGTTCAGATAGTTTTTGTATAGCTCGATTTTGCCCATCAGGACACTGGTACCAAAGCTGCGTACACCCCAATCCAGGATCGAGCGATAAGCTCCGCTGGAGATAGTGTTATTCAGCCTGGTTTTGGTGTGCAGATCAGAAGGACCCACAAAGGCTACGCAACCGCCAAGATTTGCAGTGGTTCCCATCCTCATCCACTTCTCTCCAAAAGAAGGATTCACACTGTTAGCAAAATCACCGGTGTTGCACACGATGGAATATACGATGGGCATTTTCTGCCCGTTGTAGGTGTTATTCAAATCAGGAATATGGAAAGACGGATAGTGCCAGCCGTTGGCATCTCCCCACCCGCGGTAACTGATCAGCTGTACACCTTGATTGATGGACTGTTGAATGGGATAGGTGCCAGGGTAACTGGGTGGGTAAAACACCGTATCCACCTGTGTATATCCGAAATCCAGGAGCCGATTGCGAAACCAGCGGCTCATCAAGACTGGGGTGGTGGGGCGAAGATTGCCCTCAGCGTAGTTACCGGCAATCGTAAGAGCTCGTTTCATCCAGGATGTATCTTCCATAAAGGGTTGAGATTCATAGCGAATGGTCTTGGTGGTCATCACCAGAAATTCCATGATATCATTGAAAGAAAACCGACCCACCAGCATTTCAGGGAAATAGTCATCTCCTTCCAGCAATGCGTAGAATTGATCATCGGCGTCGTTTTCCGCATACTCCGGTGAGGGATAGAAGTTTGTGGGGATGGCATATGTGCCCACGGTATCGCCAAGGAGCATCAGGTAATCGGCTTGATGCTGCTGATAGTGGGTGTGGATGGCATTCTTGATTTCTTGCAGGCTGTTTCCCGCATCCGCTTTATTGATCACGAAGACTTCAAAACCCAACTGGCGTTTCCAACGGATAAACTCTTCCTGATAGGTGCTCAGATTCTGATGACTGATGATCAGCATCTTGGGGCGGGAAATGGGCAGGCTTTTCAGGTAAGAGCTGTCCCAGTTATCCGCCAGTGCTTTGTAAGCATCAATAAAGGCCGAAGAAAGGCTAAGGGGATAATTCACCGTCCCGCTGCCCGAGAGCGAAAAATCCAATTCATCGAGCGTGAGTACTTCATCAGCGATGGTGTATTGAGTATTGATCTTCACCGTCACACCTTGCATTTCTCTGAAAGTAAAGGGCTGCATGACCACAACCGCGTCCGGCAGCACTTCGGTGCGCGTGGATTGGTAATTGCCTTCGGTGTCAAATACACGCCAGGTCATCTGATTGATCTGGACAGTAGCTTCACTATATGGGAAGGCAAAGGTCCGGCTGATCATTGGAGTATCGGGAAACTCATCCCCTTCTCCGTATTGGTTTTCGTATTCGGGCATCGGGCTTTGGCGCAGGCCTTCAAAGCGGGCGTTAATCTCCCCGGCTGATTCCTGAATGCGCTCTAAAGCGGCCGCGCTGAGTAAGCATATACTCAGCATTGCTATCATTATTATCAGTTTTTTCATGAGTCCTCCCATTAAGTGTATTGAGCCTATATGCAAGAAGCGTTCCGAAATCCGGGCAAAGCTATATCCCTTGTCCCGAGGTGTAGGATTTAGTTAAGGAAAAACCAGCGTAGACGAACGTGTAATGACGGCGGGATCGGATACACACCCATGATGCTGCTATCGATTACGTTCTGTGCGCTCACTGTGATGTCAAAGAGCCTGCCCACCTTCAGCAGCAGCCATAGATCAAGAATGGTGGAAGCTTCTACCAGAGCTGGATTCCCGGCATTGGCCAGATAATAGTGCGAATGTCCCAGGAGCCTGAATCCCCCTTGCAGGGCGTTATCGTAGCCCAGATGCCTGGTCAGGCTGGCCGATGTGGAAAAAGTGTATTGAGGATTTTCCATCAAGTGTTGATTGTAGTCCCGGATGGTCCATCCCGGATGCAGCGAAAGCTCCCAATCGCCAAACCGGGGAGTGAATCCGGCATAGAGCCTGAGGAGTGCCTGATCGTCCTTCAGATCGTGCAGAGAACTGGTCTGAGTGATGTTTTGATAAGCCACACTGGCGTTAATCTGCAAGAATCTCTCCCGCCAGCTTGCGTACACACCAGTTTCAAAATCGGAGAAAATGCTCAGTCCGCTCATCAGCGTGCCATCCGCGGGATTTTGTACCATATAATCCGGCTCACGATCGGCATGATAGCGACGGTCATACAGCCCCATATCCAATTTATAAAGGCTTTTACCGATCGATGCATAGCTGCTGATCCGCTCCCAATCGGCCAGAGATGTCTTTAGCGTGGCATCCAGCAGGTAATGGTTTTCTGCGGATAGCTCCAGTAGATGATCGTAATCTTCCTGGTTGTAAGTAAAAGCGTGGCTGTAATCCCGTTCGATATCTGCATATTCATAGCGCAGTCGATACTGGTTTATCCCATGGGCCACACTGCTTTCTGCCGCCACTTGTAGGGCTTTACTGCTTCTTTTTTGATCAAATGATCCGGAAGATTCACTATCCCTGGAGCTGAGGATCGAAAGCTGTAGCAAGGGATGCCGGAGATGGCTGTAAACATGGCTGTATTTATGCTTTATCCGGTATGAACTCGGAGTCCAGTAATATGGCAACATTTCCAGGCTGGCGGCGTTTTTGGAATACGAGGCGTACTCAAAAGCCCAGTCAAAATCCCCATATCGATAGGATAGATACGGCCTGATAGATGAACCACTCTTGGGTAGATCCAGCCAATAGCCATTCTGCATGGTATAATCCAGATACAATGCACTGCCCTTGATGCCAAACACATCGCCTTTACCCCCAAGAAAGGAAACATCCCGGCTGTCGTAATCCCCCAGAGATCCGTACAGCGCAGAAACAGTAACCGGTAAAGTATAGGGCAAATGCTCGCCATTCAATTCCCCAGGAGTATAGGTAAAATGGTGGTAGCGTGAAAGATAATCCAGGTAAAGTCCTTGATCCATCATTGTCTGCGGTCGGGTAAAGCCATGGATTTTGAGAGCATAAGGATCGAAATGACCCTGCAAAACCCCGCTGCCAAAGCGATATTGCACGGGTAGATTATCCCGACTGTACCACAAGAGCTCATCCCGCATTTCGGCAGCCCTTTTCTGATCTATCCACAGCAGCACTTCCTCTTTTTCCACTACAGGGATCTCGACTTGTTCGGGATACAGATCCTCCCAGTCCTGTTCAAAATCCTGAGAAGCAGTGAGTGAATCGATGAAGGCTACGCTATCTGCGGCGGCGGGACTATCCAGCTCTTGGAGAGGATCATATACCTGCGCCACCAAAGGAGAGATTACCAGCAGGATTATAGCCAGGAAGCCTGAACGTACCATTGGTATGTCTCCAAAATCAGTTGCTCCAGCCGTGGTTCGGGATTCCAGCCCAAAATGGATCTGGCTTTTGCAGGATCAGCCAGCCAGGCTTCCGCCGTGATTTCCCGGAACTTTTCGCTATTGATGATTCCGGCCTTATGTCTCAGGCGGCCAATCATATCTGATGCCTGGAAAGCTGGACGGGCCAGAGCTTCGGGGATCACAATCTGATGGAGTCTCTTCCCCATCACCCGGCAGATACACTGGGCAATATCGGCCTGATTGTACACCTGATTGTCAGTGGCATAAAAGATCTCTCCATACGTCCGGGGATTGCCGCAGACCAGCAGTAAAAAGGCAGCCAACTGGCGTACATGGATCATGTTTAGTGGCCTCTCTTTTCTGCCGATTTGAGTGCTGAGGCTATAGGAGCATAGCTTGAAGAGATTCAGGAAATCTCTGTCTCCGGGGCCATATACTGAACACGGACGGATAATGGTATAGGCCTGACGGCTTTCGCGTTTGATCATTTTTTCGGCCATTAGCTTGCTCTTGCCATAAGAAGTAAGCGGATGAGCTTCAGCATCTTCGGATAAGAGAACCCCACTGGGTGAGGGGCCAGCCGCGGCCTGAGAGGAGATATAAACCAGATGTATGGGTTTGGTTACCGAGTTTAGCGCTGCGACAATCTTCCGGGTGAGTCCCAAGTTTACCCTGATCATATCCAGATGATCGAAAGCAACTGTTTTCCCGGCATTATGCACCAGTACATCGACGTCTTCGATGGAGTTACGCAAGGAGGTGGGATCATCGTAGTCCATAATACGGATTTGGTAATTGCCAGATGGCAGGCTGGCGGATTTGCGGATGAGCGCGATTGCTTCATTACCAGACTCTGCAAAGTGGTTTATGATGGTATTGCCTACGAAACCATTGGCACCTGTGATAGCTATTTTCATCGGTCACCTATTTTTGAAGAAGTGGTGGGCGTTGAGGGACTTGAACCCCCGACATCTTGCTTGTAAGGCAAGCGCTCTCCCAACTGAGCTAAACGCCCACTGCGTTCGTCGAAACACTGGTCGGGGTGAGAGGATTCGAACCTCCGACACCTGGTTCCCAAAACCAGTGCGCTAACCGGGCTGCGCTACACCCCGCAGCAGTTTGAACATGGAAAACTGTCCCCCATTTTCTGTCAATCCTTTTTTTGCCAGCTTGTTTCTGATTGACAAGATTAAAAGCTCGTATTCATATGCAATAAAAGCGAGATTCGTGCTGTACGATACTAGGAGAACTTATGAACAGAGCCAGTAATCCCTCCATATTGGTACTTAGCCCGCAGATGATGCACATCCCCGTGTCCTGGGCAAGGGCCGAAGGCTGGAATCCCGGTCTGGACGATTGCCTGAGTTTCTACGCTGCTGACAATCAAGGCTTTCTAGCTCTATTCGAAGGCAACAAAGCCATCGCCACAATCTCTGCGGTGAATTATGGCAACGTATTCGGCTTTATCGGCTTTTACATAGTGGATCCGGAGTACCGGGGCCTGGGCTATGGGCGCTTGGTCTGGGACTATGCGATCAACAGGCTGATAGGCATACCCATCGGGTTGGACGGAGTGGTGATGCAGCAAGATTTTTATGCCCGGTCAGGATTCAAACTGGCCCATCGAAACATTAGATTCAAGGGAATCGCCCGAAACTGCCAGCCCCAGGAGGATGATTTTATCAGCCCCAGAGATATCCATTACCAAAGGCTATGCGATTATGACAGCAAGCATTTTGGTTGTACCCGGGATAACTTTTTGCAAGCCTGGCTCTTACAATCCAACGCTCAATGCCGCATTCTGATGCAGGACGGCAGGATTCTGGCCTTTGGCTGTATCCGTAAATGCTTTGAAGGATACAAGATAGGCCCGCTTTTCGCTGATGACTTCTGCTACGCTGAAAGGATGCTGCAATACCTGATCAGTAGCATCCCGGAAAAGGAAAGCTATTACCTGGATGTACCCCAACCAAATGCTGCAGCGCTCAGACTGGCTGAGCAATACGATATGCAAACGGTCTTCGAAACGGCCAGGATGTACCTGGGCCCAGCGCCGAAGCTGCCTCTGGATAACATCTATGGGATTACCAGCTTTGAGCTGGGTTGAGCGTGAGACCTTGGTGCGGGAATAGATCGGATGCCAGCCTAGGAATCGCAGCTCATGCCCTCTTGTAGCTTGGACTCCACCTGAAACTCCCCCCAATGCCTCCCGAACCCAGTTCAAGTGGGGTTCAAGTGGGATTCGGGTAGATTCCAGGAGAGCAGGGGGCTAGAGCCGGTAAGCATTTAGGCTGGAAGTGTGAATATACAAAGTTCCGGTACCAGTAGGTGACCAGCCAATCCGAACCACATCAACCCCACGATCGGTACTGGGGAAAAAAAGAAATCCCCCCTCACTGATGAGGGAGGATTTATGAGTTACTTATAGGGTCTATACTGAGATTACTTCTACAACCTCAGGGATTTCTTCTTTCACGATGCGTTCAATGCCCGCTTTGAGAGTGAGGGTAGCCATAGGACAGCCGTTACAGGCGCCCTTCAGGCGTACTTCCACTACATTATCTTCGCGGATATTGATCAATTCCACATCACCACCATCAGCTTGGATGGCGGGGCGTACTTTATCAAGTACGGCTTCGAGTTTTTCTCTGTCGATCACTATGCAATCCTTGCCTGATGCTTACATGGCAGCGCTGACGGTGAGCGTCTTGCCGTTTGGACGATAGAAAGTGGCAGAATCGCTGGAAAGCTCAGCGATTTTCACGGGACCTTCTGCAGACATATAGTACCAGGACTTTTCCAAAGGCTTGTAGCTAAGTTCCAGTTCCTGGCCAGGATTCTGGACATCTTCCATGATCACTTTGTTTTGACTGATGGTGATTTTGAAGTCTTTACCGTCCTGAGAGGCATACTTGATCACTTCTTCACCGGGAGCCATGGCAATCGGATTGGTACCGGTCCAGAACTCAACAGTATTGAAGATAATTGCATCGGCTGCAGCTGCAAAGTTATACACTGGGATGAAATTCAGGACTAGGAACAATACTTCGTTCATCCATTTGTCCCCGAAATTCTTGTTGAAATCATACACTTTGCGGGTTGCGGCGAAATTACCAAAGCAACCTGACAAACCAATTGTGAGAAGTACCACGATCATGGCAACACTAGTGAGCTTAACGATTCTGTTCATAACAGATCTCCTTTTTTTCATTGTGCGTACTAAGAAAATAGAACGCCGGTATTACTATCAGGGTAAGAAGCGTGGATACTATCAAGCCACCGATGGATACGATACCCATAGACATGCGAAACTCACGTCCCGCATCACCGATTCCCAGAGCCATCGGAATCATTCCGATCACTATGGCAAGGGTACTCATGATAATCGGTTTCAGCTTTAGTTTACCTGCTTCCAACAACGCGTCGTGAGAGCTCATACCTTCTTTACGCTTCACGTTTACGTAGTCCAATATTAATATAGCGTTATTTACCACAATGCCAACCAACATTATTATCGCCAGCATGGAAAAGAGGTTGATCCCCACTCCGGACAGGAAGAGTGCCAGGATTACACCGATGATGCTGAGCGGTACTGTGGCCAGGATAATCAGGGGTTGTGCAAAGCTTTCCAGGATTGCTGCCAGGAGCATATATGTAAGCAGTACAGCCAGCAAGAAGGTTCTGGCCATATCGCTCATGGTTTCGTTTAACATCTTGGCTTTCTGCCCCCAGGCTATCTGGTAACCGGAGGGAAGTTCCAATTCCTTGAGTCTTTTTGTGATCTGAGAATTGATCTGGCCAGTGGAAAAACCTTTAGTGGCATTACCGGTGATCTCGACCGTCTTAAACCGGTCAACGTGGATAAGCTGGCTGATACCGGGGGCAAAATCCACATCTACCAGTTGCGAGAGCACATAGGGCTGACCCATGATCATCACGCTGAGATTGAGGATCTTTTCCGGATGGTCCACATCTTCTTCATCCAGGCTCACTTTGATGTCGTATTGATTGCCGCCTTCACGGTAATAGGTGGAGACCATGCCTTCCACGTTTGTGCGTAACGCCACAGCCAGGTCATAAACCGTGGCTCCGATTTCCGCCATGCGCCCACGTTTCGGATATAGGGTTAGTTCCGTACGACCGGGACGCGAACTGCTGTCCAGATTGATCAGTCCCGGAATATCCCTGATCTGATCCATCACGTCGTTTTTGAGTTCGTCCAACACTTCCTGATCCTGCCCCTGCAGGTAGAAACTGATGCCGGATCCTCCCATCACAACGTTGGATTGGTCGCTTACCTTGATCTGGGCATTGGGGATGTCAGCAAAGTCTTTGATGAAAACGCTTACCATGTCCAGGGTGCTCCGTTCTCTTTCGCTGCGATCGCATAGCTGGATGTCGGCACTGGCAAGATTTGTGCCGGTATTGATTAAGCCCTGAGAGCCAATCGTGCTGATCACATGAGTTACTTCCGGATGTTTGCTGGCTTTATCAGTGATGGTCTGCATCACCTTGGCAGTTTCTTCCAGAGAATATCCCTCCGGCAATTCCACCGTTACCGATGCAGTTCCCTGATCCATCGCGGGCATCAGCTCAAAACCCAAACCGGGGACCAAAAGGAAACTGCCAAGCAGCATTACCACGGAAAGAACCAGGATGCCGAGGCTTCTGGATTTACTGCGCAGAACACCGCTCATGAAGCGTTGGTAGTACTC
>JAGOKK010000144.1 GCA_017994635.1 Candidatus Cloacimonadota bacterium
CCTGCAAATTGGGCACTATATTGTCCAAGTGGTAGTTACTATTATCAGCTCCAGAATCAAGAGAAAAAACCCGTAATGATATATGCAATATACCAATACGGATTACGTATGGAAGCTGTTGGATTCTGGGATATGTATATGTTTTGGCATTTGCAATTTTCGGTGAGCGTATTTGCAATTTTCGGTGACTCTTTATACTCAGACTGTGGCACAGATAGCGTTTCTGTAACCGGGAAGACGGTCTCTCATCCAGCCCGACCTACCAGCACAAAGTGTTTGACAAATTACGCTCACTTCCCCCCATTGGACTCATGAAAGAGATCATTCGCAGAAGAACCCGCTGTATTCGTTTGGGAGATATCAGCATCGGCGGAGATGCCCCAGTTTCCATTCAGAGCATGCTCAGTGTAAAAACCGCTGATGTTGAAGCCGCCTCGCGGCAAATTCGCAGTCTGGTATCCGCAGGATGCGAGATTGTCCGGTTTTCCGTGATGGATATGGACGACGCCCGTGCCATCAGCAGCTTGAAGCAGGTCAGCAGTGCGCCCCTGGTAGCCGATATCCATTTTGATCACAAACTGGCCCTGGCTGCTATTGCCGGGGGCATTGACGGCCTCAGAATCAA
This sequence comes from Candidatus Cloacimonadota bacterium, assembly GCA_017994635.1. Classification (GTDB taxonomy): domain Bacteria; phylum Cloacimonadota; class Cloacimonadia; order Cloacimonadales; family Cloacimonadaceae; genus UBA5456. Next base: position 626 of record JAGOKK010000144.1, read on the forward strand.
TCCCGGTAATATCGGCAGCAGAAGCGGCGTGGAAAGCCTGGTGGCTGCCGCCCGGGAGCGCCAAATCCCCATTCGCATCGGGGTAAATAGCGGTTCTCTACCCAAAGACCTGATCCGCAGATATGGCCATGGCACACAGGCGATGGTGGAAGCGGCGTTGGGCCATGTAAAGATACTGGAAGAGCTGGGTTATTATGAGATAAAGATCTCGGTAAAAGCCTCCGCGGTCGATCTGATGCTGGATAGCTACCGCGAACTCAGCCGCCGCGTGGATTACCCTCTGCATCTGGGACTCACAGAATCCGGCACTTTGCTGTCCGGCAGCGTAAAAAGCGCTATAGCTCTGGGCATCCTTCTGGAAGAAGGCATCGGCGATACCATCCGGGTATCGCTGTCGGCAGATCCCGTACAGGAAGTGATTGTTGCCCGGCAGATTCTGCAGGCTCTTGGTCTGCGCAAAGGCTTGAACATTGTTTCCTGTCCTACTTGTGGCCGTACAAGGATCAATCTGATCGCCCTAGCTGAGAAGGTGGAGGCTGCCCTTGCCGAGTATCGGGATTGTGAACTTACCATTGCCGTAATGGGCTGTGCCGTAAACGGTCCCGGCGAAGCCAGAGAAGCAGATTTTGGCATTGCTGGTGGCGTGGGTGAGGGATTACTCTTTGCCCGGGGTGAGATTGTGGCGAAAGTGCCCGAAGACGGGCTGGTGGATGAACTGCTAAAGCTGATCAGGGAAAGCAGATAGGATGCTGTTTCAGATCTTCGCCAGCTTCTTCAAGATCGGCGCTTTTACCATCGGTGGTGGCTATGCCATGATTCCTTTGATCAAAAATGAAGTCTGCACAAAGCGTGGCTGGATCACTGAGGACGACTTTTTGGATGGTCTTGCCGCCGCACAAAGTGCCCCAGGCCCAATAGCCGTAAACATCAGCATTTACACCGGTTTTCACGCTCACGGCTACAGTGGCATGCTGATGGCGGTTTTAGGCTCCGTCTTGCCTTCTCTGATCATCATTGTGGCCATCGCCATGCTGTTTCATCAATATGCCGAACAGACAATGGTGAAACGGGCTTTCAGCGCGCTCCGTCCGGCCGTAGTGGCCTTGATCGCAGTGCCTTTGCTCCAGATGGCAAAAAAGAGCGGCCTCAGCCTGAAGAATGCCTGGTTTCCCCTGCTGATTGCCGTGCTGGTAGGCGCACTAAACGTCACTCCGGTCTATTTGATCCTGCTTACCATCGTCTATGCAGTGTGGGAGGCCAGAAAGTGATCTACCTGCAGATGCTAATCACTTTCATCAAGATCGGTCTCTTCAGCTTTGGCGGGGGCTACGCCATTCTGGCGATGATCCAGCAGGAAGTGGTGCTGAAACAAGCCTGGATCACAGAAGCGGAGTTCATTCAAGTGGTGGCGATATCACAGATGACGCCGGGGCCGATTGCGATCAATGCCGCCACTTTCATCGGTTTTCAGAAAGGGGGGATCCTGGGCTCCCTGCTCTGCACTTTTGGGGTGATTCTGCCATCTGTGATCATCATGCTGCTGATCACTCTCACCTATTTGAAATTGAAGAAGCAGGCATGGTTTCAAAACATCTTCAAGCGCTTGCGTCTCTTGTCTCTGGGTTTGATCGCGGCTGCTCTGATCATGATCTTGGGGCACGCAGTGAAAGACCTCTTTTCCGTAACCATCTTTGTGCTGAGTTTTATAGCCACTTGGCGATTTAAACTGAATCCCTTCACCATGCTGATCGTCAGCGCTATCGCCGGCATTCTCTTTGGGAGCGCGTGATGTTCGGATTCAAACGGTTTCGTTTGCTCTGGCTGTTGCCGATCCATGCGCTGCTGCTGGTTTCATGCGCTTACAAGGGCGTAAACGCTTTTCCTCTGGATCCGCTCTATCCCCGGCATGACAGCCTTTTACGGGATTTGAACACCATCTCGCAAGGCCATCCCGGCCTGGTGAAACATCGCATCATCGGCTTTTCCTCTGCAGAGCATTTGCCGATCTACGCCATCGAACTGGGCAAGGGTCCCCGCCAGATCCTGATCATCGGACAGCATCATGGGGATGAAGTGTTGGGCGTGGCACTTAGCATGTACACCGCCAATAGCATGACACAGAACTATGCTGACGACAAGCGAATAAAAGATCTGCTAGACGACTTTACCTTATGGATCGTACCTACCATCAATCCAGAAGGATGGCGCATGGTGAGCAGCGGTCTGACCAAAAACAAACGCAAGAACAATCGCGATACAGACCAGAATAAAAAGGTGGATATCACCACCGATGGCGTGGATTTGAACCGTAACTATCCTGTTTTTTGGGATATGGACGGAGAAACGAACACATTCAGTTCATACTTCAAGGGTTCTGCTCCCGCCTCAGAAAGCGATGTACAGAGCATCATCTCCCTGGGC
>JAGOKK010000054.1 GCA_017994635.1 Candidatus Cloacimonadota bacterium
AGACTATTGGATTTGGTGTCCATAGCCATGAGATTATCCATCACCTCGATGGCATCGTTTAGTGGATAGACCTTATCCTGGGCAGCCAGAGCCCGGCAGATATCACTGGTGCGGTCATCCATGATCACCACGAGCTTGTAGTATCTGGCTTTGGCTTTCTTGTAGCCTTGCAGCCTGCCGAACTCCCTGATCCTGAGGGCTGTATGCTCTGCCAGTCCTTGCCAATAATGGGATGATCTGTTTGCTTGGTCATTGAACTGGTCTTTGAGAGTATCGGCAAGCATCTCCTTGGTATAACCTTGCTCAATAGCTTTGGAGAGGGTATCTGTGAAGTTCTGCCGGACATCGGCTTCAAAGTGATTACCGATCCAGAACAACTGCTGCTTCTGGATAGTCGAGGAGAGATGCTGATCTTCAATGCCCCAGAGTCCGATGCTGGTCTTGGTCGGAGCTTGCACTTGGGTGTCCTTGAGTCCGAGCCGCACACAGCGGTCTATTATCGCTTTGGTGGGCTCATTGACCAGTGCTGCGACCGTCATCTCCCAGCTGAGTATTGATGATGCCCATAAGCTTATCAATGGAGTTCTGGTTGAGCTTCTCTGCTCGAGGCATATCACTCAGCATCTGGATGGCAAGCCTGGCAGCATCCTTGATCTCAGTTTTCCAGGCATTGTTGAGGACCCGGTAATACTCAAGCATCATTTTATCGAAATAGTTCATCCTGGGATTACTTCCAGATTTGCCCTTCAAAGACTATTAGGGGTATCTCCACTGCTTCCTGTAAGTTCTTTTGGAATGAGAGATACTTTGAGTAATCGTCAATCCTGCTCCATGCATTATTACCAATGTGTTCGGAGTATAGGCGTTTTACCGTTTGGTGTTGAAGCACTATGTTATCAATGGGTAAATGGAAATGCCTATAGTTTTGCTTAAGCATTTCAATACCGGTTGTGCTGATATCGAGTAGGTCTGCTAAATAGAGCAAATAGACATACTTGAAGGTCATGTTTATCCATTTCTGTGCCTGACCAATGAAGAATGATGTCTGGTTTTCCGAATATACTTTCTTAACCGCTTTGCATGCTGAGCTATGTAGCTTATCGAATTCGTCTTGGGTCAGACTGACCTTAAAAACTTTCCCGATCATTCGTTTGATAATATTCGAAGCTTCTGATCTCATAGCTTCATTGCGATCGTTGCCCATAATGCCATGCATGGTCCTACAGAAGTCACGATAAGCCGTATTAATGCATGCATCAATATTTAGATATCCTCCCATGGTCATCAGGGCATAAAATCTAAGTGCGTCTTCTTTTCGCAGTTCTTTTCTCATAACTACCTCCGCGAGTCACCTTTCCATGCTTCATCTTTCTGTCAATATCATCAGAAGCTGAACCTCCTGACTTTTACTCTGTTCCTGCCGATATCGTATTCGGAGAACCGTTCCAGACAACCAGCCAGAGCATCACAGCCATCGATATAGCCATTAGGATAGGTGAGGAACTGGCTGATAAGGGTTGGTGTATCCTGCCCCTCCGGGAAGAGCACCTTGGCAGTCTCGATAATGGTCTCAGTTCTTTCTATACGGAGGTTCTTGTTGTCCTTGTTATCGATGCGCTTGATTCTGTGAGATATCGGAGGCAGATGATTATCGGTAGCCCACCTGTCGAAGTCGGCAAGGATGCGAGCTTGACCATAAGTGGTTTCACAGGCTGCTCGGGCTTTTACTCGGTATATTCGATCCAATTCTTGATAGGCATCGTAGTAATATCTGAAGAACTTGGTATTCTCAGTCTGCCTTATCCAGACATGGATCACATAGAATCTATTACCATCATAGCCAATGGAGATGACAGCCTTGTAACAGCCCTTCTCTCCCCAGGCAGGATCGGCGTAGAGCCAGACCCGTTTCATCAGAGCAGGTTCTGGCGGGGCTTTTCGTGCATTTGTTACACTTAACGAGGGGCTCCGCAACGCTTAAGCACCCTCGCTATAAATAGTGTCGCCCTTGGCGGGGCTCTTGGGGTGATGTGCTGCATCTCTATATGTCAGTCATGAGGAGAGTCAGTTCCGTCAGCCAGTCAGGTTTCCATCCACACCCTTCGTTGTTCATTCTCCTGCGCAGCGGATTTATGATTGTCTCCGCGTTATCCGCGTAATCCGCGTGCCCAAAAAACCTGTCTCCATCACTGAGCATGAACCCCCAATTCTCAATTCTCCATTCAATTCCCTCAGGTTCCCATCTATGAAGGCTGTACGAAAAATGGGGGGTTACCACTAGATTTTTCCCTTGACTCCAATCCCTTGTTTAGGGTATGGATACAGAAAAGGAGAAAGAAACATGTGCGGTATTTCCGGAATCTATTGTTATCAAGCGGATAGAAGCGTCGATTTTGCCTTGCTCAAAGGCATGACCGATCGCATTGTGCATCGTGGACCTGACGATGAGGGATACCTGCTGGCCGATGTAACAAGCGGGAAGATATACAGTTACTGTGGAGAGGACAGTCCTGGCGAGTTAAAAGGGCATATGTGCCTTCATCAGCGAGAGGATGTTGCTCAGCTTGGTTTTGGTTTTCGCCGTTTACCCACTCTGGAATTGCATGAAAGCGGTCATCAGCCTATGTATGATAGAGAGCTTGGCCTGGCGATTATCTTCAATGGCGAGATCTTCAATCACCACGAATTGAGAGAAGAGCTACAGACAAAGGGCTACCGGTTCTTTTCCCATAGCGATACGGAAGTGATCATCAAGGCATACCACGCCTGGGGTGAAGACGCACTCAAACGCCTGAACGGGATGTGGGCTTTTGCCATTTGGAACATTAAAGCGCGTAAACTCTTTTGCAGCCGCGACCGTTATGGCATCAAACCCTTTTATTATGCAATCCAGGAAGGCGTGCTGTATTGGGGCTCGGAAATGAAGCAATTACTGCTATGCCCGATCCCCAAAACGCTAAATAAAGCGATGATCCACCGCAGTTTGAAGATCAATGCCCTGATGGTGTATGATGACGAAACCTATTGGCAGAGCGTACATTGCCTCTTGCCGGGGCATAAATTGATCGTTCAGAATGGGAAGATAGAGATCTCGGAGTACTACCATCTGGATATCGAAAACTTCGAGAAAAATCCCATCTCCTTTGACGACGCGGTGCAGCAATATCGCGAGCTGTTCCTTGATTCTTTGAAGCTGCAGACCCGAAGCGACGTGGAAGTGGCAGCTTCTCTATCCGGCGGGATGGATTCCAGTGCCATAGTTTGCTCTGCCAAAGCCCTGCTGGATTATCCCATGCAGACATTTTCCACATATTACGATGATGATCCGGCCCTGGATGAACGTAAATGGATTGCCAGGATTGCCCAGCACACCGGAGTGAATACCCACTACATCGCGCCCACAGCCAAAAATGCGATTGATTGGTGGGATCACGCTACCTATCTGAACGATTTGCCTCTTGCCTCGGGCTTTGTGTCGCAGTATGCGCTGATGAAAAGCACGCACGAGCAAGGGATTAGGGTGCTGCTCTCCGGACAGGGCTCGGACGAGATCTCAGGTGGTTACCGTCACGCCACCTACCGCTACTATGCCGACCTTTTGCGAGGGCTGCAATTCTCCCGCTTCTACAGAGAAATACCTGCTTTTATGGACAAAAGCATCAGCCGCAGTCTGGGTAACATCGCCAAGATCGGGCTCAGCACCTTTGCCCCGGAATCCAGGCTCTACAATCTGGAATTCAAGGCTTATCGCTTTGAACCCTTTAGCGATGACTTTATCGATCAGGCTAATGCCCAAAGCGGTGACGGTATCCTCAGCCATATTCACGATATTGAGGGCTCTCGACTAACTAATTTCCTGTATAACATGATGCGCAACACATCAATCCAAACCCTGCTACATTTCGAAGACAGAATGAGTATGGGAAATAGCGTGGAGGGCAGAGTTCCCTTCCTGGATCACCGTTTGGTGGATTTTGTGTTTAGCCTCCCCTCAGAGTACAAAATCAAGCCCCCATACCGAAAAGTGATACATCGCGAAGCTATGAAAAGTTGTGTGCCCGAAGCGGTTGCCCAGAGGAAAGATAAGGGCATCTTCTCTTCCCCCTTCTACAGCAAATGGATGCGGGGTGAATTGAAACCCTTTGTCCAGGAAATCATCCACAGCCCCCAGTTTCGCAATCGCGGAATCTGGAATGTGACCAAAATCCACGACAAATGGCAGGGCTACCTGGCCGGGAAAGATCACAACGCCGAAATGCTCTTCAATGTGATCGCTCTGGAGGTCTGGGCCCGCCAATTTATGTGATATCGAGGAAAGCATGAAAAAATACCTCCTGCTAATACTGGTACTGCCGCTGCTGCTTAGCTCCTGCAAAATGCTGTTCAAAACTCCTGAAGTTGAGAGCATTCACGATGTAAAGCTATTGTCGTTTTCCCCCGACCGCACAGAAGTGCAGATCTCGGTGATAGTAAACAACCCAAATAACTACGAGATCCATCTGAACTCCCTGAAGCTGAATCTGCTGGACAAAAACCGGATTCGCGTGGGTACCGCAGAAATGAAGAGCAAGATCGATCTACCAAAGAAGAAGAGCATAAACGTGGATATCACAGCTCAATTGCAGACCCGCCCGCTGATCAAAAGCATCAGCAATCTGAATCAGGACGTATTGTTCTTTATCGGGGGTAAAGGTGACGCCAAAGCTGTGGGAATCTCCAAAAGCTTCGAATTTGAAGAGCCTTACAAACTATCGCTGAAGGAGCATCTGGAGACTTTAATGCCCAGGTTTACCGCCTCAGGACAGGACATCTTCAAGCTTACCCGTACCTATGTGGACGATCTGGGGCTTAGTAAATCCGTGCTAAACGCCGATTTCATCCTGATGAATCCTTACGGTTTCAGCTTCAATTTCAAGGGTTTCCCAGCGAAAATCTATATCGACGGCAAAGAAGTGGGACGCGGGCAATTGAAGAATCAGCTAAGTTTCAATGAAAATGTGTTTTACAAGGATGGCACCATGAGCTTTGAGCTCTCCAACCTCAAATCCATCGTGGGTGCAGCCAAAGGGGCCTTCAAAGGTGAAATTGCCTACACTGTGAAAGGCACCGTAATCCTGGACGCGATGGGCATGGAGCTGAAAAATCCCTATGAGTTCAGCGGACAAATCCCGGTAAGCATCTGGGATCTGCTGCTTAATTAGGGTCAAGCTAAGCGGCTGCGGAGCAGCGAGATGGGCACCTGCGGTGCGATATGGGCTGTGGAGCAGCGAAATGGGCACCTTCGGTGCGATATGGGTTCTTGGCGGGGCTATAGCAATATCGACAAAATGTTACAATTGAAGCGTGAAATCCCAAAAACCCGGAAAAAAAGCCTTGACGTAAACTGCCATCCAAAAAATCATGCAAAATCTTAGAAAAACCTTACTTATAATCACAAGGAGAAATAATGGTCAAGCTGAGACTGAGAAGGATGGGAGCAAACGACCAGCCCTTTTACCGCATAGTGGCGGTGGATTCCCGCGTAAAGCAATGCGGAAAATACATCGAGTGCGTTGGTTGGTACGATCCCAAGCCAAACCCTTCAAAAATCAATATTGAAACAGAGCGGGCGCTTCACTGGCTCTCTGTAGGCGCACAGCCTACTGAAACAGTGCGTTCACTCCTGCGTAAAGCTGGTATCCTGCAGATCTGGCACGAACGCAAAATCGAACAAGCTAAAGCTGAATAAGAACAAGAAAACCGAGGTGAAGCATGAAAGATCTCATTGAATTCATGGTTAAAGCTCTTGTGGACGATCCCAGTGAAGTGTCTATCACCGAGATAAACGGCGACAAGATCACCCTTTACGAACTTCGTGTAGCGAAAAGTGACATTGGCAAAGTGATAGGAAAACGCGGGCGCACAGCCAGCGCGATTCGCACCATCATCAATGCGGTTTCTACCAAACAAGGGAAACGAGCTGAGCTGGAAATCATTGAGTAAATGACGGCCCCTCACCTTATCGGAATAGGCAGACTGGGTGGACAGGACGAGAATGGCTGGCATCATGTGATGATAAAGCCCGGATATCGGGACAGCTTCGATCACAATGATGACCTGTATTTGATCTTTGAACAAGATAGAGTGTTTTACGTAACTATCAGTGATAGGAAAGAGCGAGATAAAAAGACTTGGGTGAAGTTCGCCGAAGACGGCATTGCCGCCGAGCGCAAGCTACACCGCGAGGTGATAATCGCGATCGATGAATCCTCTGAAGAGGACGAGGAAGAAGAAAGCCTTTTGGGCAGGGACGTGGTGTATGATGGCCTCCTTCTGGGCTGCGTGGTGGATGTATTCTACAACGGAGCACAGGACGTATTGGTGATCGCCACTGACCTTGAAGAAGATTTGCTGGTGCCCAGAGTGGATTACTTTCTTTTGCCCCAATCCAGGGATTCAGACGTGATCAATCTGCAGAACATGGACGAGCTGTTGTTGGCCGCAGGGATGCGTATTTCTGGCGGTGCGCTAATCAGGGTGGAAGATGAAGATTGAGGTCTTGAGCCTCTTTCCGGAATGCTTCTCATCGTTTTTAGCCAGCAGCATCGTGGCACGAGCCATTGGCAAACAAGCTCTGGAAGTGGGTTTGCACAATATTCGTGATTTCGCGGGAAATAAACACCGACAGGTGGACGACTACCCTTATGGCGGCTTTGCCGGTATGGTGGGCATGATCCAGCCTTTGTGGGATTCCTTGGCCAGTGTGCTGAAGGATTCTCCCGCTCCGGTGATCTATTTTAGTCCGCAAGGCCGTCCACTAAAGCAGAAGATATTAAACGATTATGCTTCGATGTCCCGCGTGGTGCTGATTTGCGGTCACTACAAGGAGATCGATCAACGCTTTCGCCGCTTGGCGGTGAGTGATGAGATTTCGATCGGTGATTATGTGCTCAGCGGAGGTGAATTGGCAGCGCAGGTCTTCATCGATGGCGTTGCCCGTTTGTTGCCGGATGTGCTTAGCGACATCTCCAGCGCTCAGACCGATTCTTTTTATAGCTCAGGTTTAGGATTCCCATGTTTTACCCGGCCCCCGGAATTTATGTCCCAGGGAGTGCCGGAAGCCCTGCTTAGTGGCAATCATGCCAAGATCGGGGAATGGGCAAAAAATGAAGCTGAGCAGCTCACCAGGGTACGCAGACCGGATTTATTTACACAGAACCGAAAAGCGAAACATTAGCTCTTGCGCGAGGCGCAGGATACTGATTACCAATCAGGAAAGCTGATACCTGAAAGACATTATTTACAAATTGCGGAACTTTATTTCTGCCTCGGGAATACTGAGGGGCCGAAAGCGCTAGCTGTTTCACGGCTATTTTGAAACAAGTTCATAACGCACAGCGTTCTATCGGGATTTTGCGCAGATCCCGCTGCTTTTGAGCTGTGCCCGCGCCGCAAAGCGTAACCAGGGGTGTCATCTTCTCCGAGTATATATATGGGAGGAACCCAAATGGATATTCTGCAACAAATTGGCAGAGACCAAATCAGAACTGACTTTCCAGAGTATCGCGTAGGTGATACCGTGAAGGTCCATTATAAAATTAAAGAAGGTAACAAAGAACGTATCCAGGTCTTCCAAGGTATCGTGATTCAAAAGCGCGGTGCCGGCGTTTCCAAATCCTTCACTGTACGTAAAGTATCAAGCGGCGTGGGAGTAGAGAGGATTTTCCCGCAAAACTCTCCCAATATCGATCGCCTTGAGATTGTACGCCATGGCCAGGTTCGCAGAGCGAAACTCTTCTATCTGCGCAGCGCCAAAGGTAAAGCAGGAAGGATCAAAGAACGCAGGAGATTCACTGCTTAGTTACTGTAAAACAAATCTCTTAGCCCCTCGGAACATCAAAAACCGAGGGGCTTTGTCTTTTACAAACAATACAAAGGATTATTATGCTACAGGTTTTGTATTACGCGAGGAAAGAGCTCTGTTTGCAGATAGAAATCGAGGATGATACGATAATCCGGATCAGTTTCTGCGACCATGCGCTGAACCATGTGGTAGAGGGTGATTTCCAGGCTGAGATCATCCAGCAACTAGAGAGCTGGTTTTGCGGGAAGCGACTGGATTTTGATCTGGCATTCTTTGCCACTGGGACCCCTTTTCAGCTCAAAGTGTGGGAAGAAACTATGCGCATTCCCTATGGCAAGACCATCTCTTATGCCGAAATCGCCAAACGCATCGGGAGAGAAAACGCGGTACGCGCGGTGGGGGCGGCGCTGAGGGCAAATCCTGTACCTCTGCTGATTCCCTGTCACAGAGTGATCGGCAGTAATGGGAATTTGACCGGTTACGCTGGTTCAATCCCTGTGAAAGCTCTGCTGCTGAATCTGGAACAGCAATATAGTAGCGAAAAATGATCGTGGGAATCGGAACTGATATCATAGATGTAAACCGGATTTACCGGGTCATCGAGCGTAATGGGGCCTTTGTGACGAAGGTCTTTACCCCTCTTGAGATCGAGTATTGTAACGCCAAAGCCGCAAAAGCCCAGAGCTATGCGGCACGGTTTGCGGCCAAAGAAGCTACGATGAAAGCGCTGGGTACTGGATGGGCGATGGGGATATCATGGCAAGACATCGAGGTAGAGAACAATGCCGAGGGTAAACCGGTACTTCGCCTGAGCGGCGCAGCTCTGGCGAGGGCAGGGGAACTGGGTGCCAATCTCTGGCATCTATCCTTGAGCCACGAGAAGGACAGTGCGCTGGCTTTCGTGATTCTGGAGAATGCGTAACAAAGGCTTGACAGCATTGTAAAGCCAGGAAACTTGAACCATAATGAGGTAGGAATGATTGATGCCATAGTATTTTTGGGAATCCAAGGAAGCGGCAAAGGGACGCAAGCCAAGCTATTGGCTGAGCATACCGGTTTTAGGCATCTGAATATGGGAGATCTTCTGCGTGAAAAATCTACCCATGATTCTGCCTTGGGTAAAGAAGTAAAGCGCATCATCGATGGCGGTGATCTGGTATCGGATGAGCTTATCTTTCAATTGATTGGCCAGTCTCTTACCGACGAGTGTCCGGGCATAATCTTCGATGGGTTTCCCCGCACCCTGCCTCAAGCTGAGTATCTCATCCAGCATTTCCGGCTGGCCAGAGTGTATTATCTGGATCTCGCTGAAAACGAAGCGATTGCCAGAATCGAAGGACGCCGGGTATGCAGTCAGTGCTCCGAAAACTATCACATCTACAATCATCCCCCCAAAAAGAGCGGTGTTTGCGACTTGTGTTCCGGCCTGCTCATCACGCGGGCAGACGATGCCCCCAAGGCCATTGCTGAACGCGTAAGATCATTTTACAAGGAGACTTACACCCTCAAGAGTTACTTTGAAGCGAAGGGACATCTGGTCACTATCCCTGCCAACAAGAGTATTGAGGAAATCCACGCAATGATAATGAACGATATTTACTGGGATTAACTCCATGCCCTCATCTTCCAGCAGCCACTATCTGAAACACATTGAAAGCGTAGCCTATGTGCTTGCCGGATGGAGCTTTTTGGTGCTGTTTTTGGAATCCATTATCAGCCACTATGTGTCCTACCGCTCTCTGGAGATTGTGACAGCGCTGGCGAACATCCTGCTGCTGAGTTTGACCATCCTGAACAACCTCTTCGCACCGGATAGAAGCTCAAACAGGAATGTCGTGGTACTGGATGTGGCGATGCTCGCCCTGGGTACCGTCCTCTTCTTTTATCAAGTAAAGTTTGTAATCTTCTTTCTGCTGATCCGTCAAACCTGGTTCATCGTGCAGTATCTACTATTCAGGGCTTTTGAAGGCAGGCTGTATAAGGCCTTGACCAATAATCCCCCGGTATCGCTGATGCTCAGCTTTGCCTTTGTGATCCTGATCGGTACCGTGCTGTTAATGCTGCCCGCCGCGTCAGTATCTGGGCGGGTGACACCTCCCGTGGATGCACTTTTTACCGCCACTTCAGCCACCTGTGTGACCGGTTTGATCGTTTATGATACCGGATCTTACTTTAGTCTCTTTGGTCAATTGGTGATTCTGGCTCTCATCCAGATCGGCGGATTGGGGATCATGACCATCTCCACAGCCTTTGCCCTGATAATGGGACAGCGTCTTACTTTGAAGCTGGAAAGCGTGATGTACTCGGTGATGGGCAAGAATACCCAGTTTGACCTGTTTCAACTGATCAAGAGCGTGGTACTGGTGACTGCTATCATCGAAATCAGCGGTGCCATCTTGCTCTTCTTCGTTTTTTCAGGCAGTATGAATCCTGCCGCAGCAATGTACAGCTCCATCTTTCATTCCATCTCAGCCTTTTGTAATGCCGGCTTTTCTTTGTTTCAGGATTCATTCATCTCCTTGGTAGACAATCCACTTTTGAACTTCACCATCACATTGTTAATCATCCTGGGGGGATTGGGCTTCGCGGTACTGATCGACGTGTACCGTTACGTGATCAAGGTAGATAAGGTGCGCAAGCTGAATCTACACAGCAAGATAGTGTTATCTGCCACCTTTATCCTGTTGCTCATCGGTTTTGTGGCGATATACTGGGCGGAATCTCATGGCACCATGCAGGGATTTACCATCAGTAGACGAGTGATGAGTTCATGGTTTCAATCCGTCACGATGCGCACTGCCGGATTCAACACCATAGACTTCAGCACAATCAAGCCCGCCACGGTGTTAGTGAGCTTGGTCTTGATGTTTATCGGCGCCTCTCCCGGCTCCACTGGAGGAGGGGTGAAAACGACCACGTTTGCGGTTCTGCTACTATCGGTTACTTCCATGTTGCGTGGCCGCAAGGAATTGAGTCTGTTTAACCGCAAGATATCGCTATCCAATCATCGAGAAGCCACTTCACTAATCACGCTGGCAGCTCTTATCGTGTTTGTAGTGATCTTCATCCTGCTGATGGTGGAAGGCAAGGCCTTTGACAAGATCATCTTTGAGGCCATCTCGGCCTTTGGCACTGTGGGCCTATCCATGGGCATCACGGCACAGCTCAGCATCGTAGGCAAGCTATTGATTACTATGCTGATGTATATCGGGCGTATTGGCCCGCTCACCATGATTTATGCGCTATCCTTGCGCAAAGTACAAGCCAGGATTAGTTTTGCCGAAGAAAAGATTGCAATCGGCTAAGGAGTAACAGCTATGGCAAGATATGCCGTTATCGGATTGGGCAGATTTGGAATGACCGTGGCAAACATTCTCTTTGAAAGCGGCATGGAAGTGATCGCGATCGAGAGAAGCCAAGACCTCATCGACGAGGTTTCTGGACGAGTAAGTACCGCCATCTGTATGGACGCCACAGACGAATCAGCCCTGCGTTCGTTAAACCTGAATGAAGCCGACGCTGTGATCCTGGGTATTGGCAGCAATATTCAGGAAAGCATCCTCACCGCCGCGATCCTGAAGAAGATTGGAGTCGGGATCATATACGCCAAGGTGGAGAACAGATTGCACGGCCGCATCCTGGAATTGATCGGAGTGCAGCACATCCTGCTACCGGAAGAAATCGTGGGCACCCAATTGGCCAAAACCCTGATCTCCAAAAACGTCCGCGAATACATCAGCCTCTCCAGCGGGCACGTGGTGATGGAGATGGTGGCTCCCCGCAGCTTTGTAGGCAAAGAGCTGCAGGAATTGGCGCTTCCTTCCAAACAGGGAGTAAACGTAATCGCCATTAGATACAATTCACTATCGGTTACCGAGGACGGACGCAATGTGGTGGAGAAAAAGATCAACGACATGCCGGGAGCCAATGATATGATCAATGAAGGTGATGTGCTGATCATGATGGGACCCAAAGCGAACGTGGATCGTCTGATCTATGAGACCACGGTAAGGAAGGACTAAAGATGAAAAGACAATCCTTTAACAAACGATATCATGCTATGATCAGCATTCTCTATCTGATCATCCTGGTCCAATTTATCGTGGTGCTTTATACCATCGGTCAGGCCAGGGATATCTACAGCCTGGCCAGTGACATTCAATCCATCATGATCATCTTCCTCTTTGGCATCTTTGTGTATCTGGTGATCATCTACAACTACCTGCCATTCCGTCTGCACCGTTCTGTGGAAAGGGTACAGGATCTGGTGGAGGAAATCTCAAACGGAAACTATCAGCTGGATATCGAGAGTTCTTTACTGGATCAAGACCGGGATTTTCAGGATCTCATCCTGGCCCTACAGAAAATGCTGGATATCATTATCCGTTTCGATGGAGTGAAATCGGACAAAATTTACGAGCATCACCAGAGGATCAATCAGCTCATCGACCTGCTGCCGGTAACTGTAGCCATCGCCACTGTAAATGGAGATCTGGTATATCTAAATGATCATTTCCGGGACCGCTTTCCCGGCGTTGATGAGCAGAGTAACATCAATGAATTGCTTTTCAAGGATCGTTTTTACACTGAGGTCTTTGATGAATTACGCGAGGCCTTGCGCTTTGGTAACAACATCTACGACAAGGTGTTTGAAGATGAAAGCGATGGGATGAGAGTACTGATCAAGGGCTCCATAATTCGCAACCGCAAAGGCAATGCCTCAGGGGCGGTGTTTACCCTTGATTTCAGCGATCAAGCTCCGGGAGCCAATGAAAAACAAGATTAAGATCGTATATAACGGTTCAGACCCGGTAAGGCTGGATAAGCATCTGGCTGAATTACGCTTGCAGGAATTGTATTCGCGCACCTTCATCGAAAACCTCATCGGCGAAGACCGCATCCTGGTGAATAGCATCCCAGTAAAAAAGAGCTATCTATTGCAGGATGCCGATGAGATCATCGTCTCCCTGCCCGAAGAACCACCCATCCAGATGCAGCCCCAGAACATCCCGTTGGACGTGGTGTATGAGGATCATGATCTGGCGGTGATCAATAAAGCCGCGGGGATGATCGTGCACCCGGGACATGGCAATCCCGACGGCACTCTGGTAAACGCTATCCTCTACCGGTTTCCTGATGGACTTTCAGGGGGACGCCATCCCAGCCGTCCTGGCATCGTACATCGTTTGGATAGAGGCACCTCAGGACTCATCATCATTGCTAAAAACGACCGTACACAGGCCGCGTTGAATGACATGTTTGCCCGTCGTGAGGTCAAAAAGACTTATCTGGCAATCACTTCTGGTATTCCAGATCCGGGGGAAGGCAAGCTGGAATGCCATATCGCCCGCTCATTGAACAATCCCCGACAGATGTGCGTGGCCGAGGAAGGCAAATGGGCATTGAGCTATTACAAGACGATCAAATACTATCATTACTTCGCCCTGGTAAAGGTGAAACTTGAGACCGGACGGATGCATCAGATACGCGTACAGTTTGCTCATTATCACATGCCGATCCTGGGTGATTTATTGTACAATACCAGGAATTACGTGCATTCCCTGATGCCGCAGAATATGAAGCGAAAAGCTACCGAGCTCTTGACCACCCATCTTTTGCGTCAGGCTCTGCATTCCTGGCATCTGGAGTTTGAGCACCCCATCTCAGGTAAGGAGTTAAGCCTGTTTGCACCCCTGCCGGAGGATATCATCTATACCCTGGATTGGTTGGAACGTGATTTTGCTATTGACACGGACAGCCGTCCCTACAAGCTGAGCTTAGAGGAAAATGTAAAGTGGTAGATAAAGTGAACAGCACTATAGAATCCGTATTCAGCACCATTGAGGAGGCTGTAAGTAGCATCGCCAACGGTGAGATGATCATCGTGGTAGATGATGAAAACCGTGAAAATGAAGGCGACCTCCTGATGGCCGCCGATCTCATCAGCCCGGAACAGGTAAACTTCATGATCTCCCAGGGCAAAGGTCTGCTCTGTGCACCCATCTCGGAATCCTACGCGCAGCGCTTGGATATACCTCTGATGACCATGAAAAATAACGAACGGCACGGCACCAAGTTCACCGTATCAATAGATGCGATCGAAGGCACCACCACAGGGATTTCCGCCAGAGAACGGGCAATGACCCTGAAAGC
>JAGOKK010000055.1:0-12070 GCA_017994635.1 Candidatus Cloacimonadota bacterium
TAGCCTGTTTTCATAATATCCTTCCGCCCAACCGATAAATACACGAGTATGAGCATTTTAATCTTCTATCAAGAAAAATATACTTCGTTCCCATAATAACTTGATTATCAATGGCATAAAAGAGCCTTCAAATTCTGCAAATAGCGATCAATGGACAAAATAGATAAGTAGACAAGAAAACAGAATATCCGAAAAGCACTTGCAGAAAACCACATGGACATTAATCCCGATTGATGCCATTGGAGTTCATGTGGCTATCTCTAATCTCCAATGCAGCATTAGTTAAATAGGCCAAATGGACTTCATTGGCTGTCATGGTTTTATCCCGGTTATGAAATCCAATCCCCCTCCTAACTATTAGCAATGGTGATAGATAGGGCAGGGGGATTGAACTCCATAGCCTTATCAGGGTTAATTCAACATATTTCTTTATTTAGATCACCAAAACTTGCAAATAGGGCAATTTCTGTCCAGTGCTTGTAACAATTATCGGCTTCAAAGCCAAGAAAATGTATCTGTAATGGTGTATGCAATCTACCAGTATCGATTTCGTAAGAAAGCATTTTGAGCCTTGGATTTAGATCTGTTCAGGCATTTGCAGATTTCGGTGAGCGGAATTGGAGATCACTGACTCTTTATAGCATCGAAGCCAGACCTGATCAATGGCAATTGAAAAAAAGACTGGATCAAATAAATGGGGGAATGCCAATTGATGCGCTGCTTGACAAGATTTGCCGCGTTTCTATGCTGGCCTTATGGAGCAAAAGAAGCAATCCTTGGATCCTCTGGCCACTTCGGTGAAGTATATCAAAGGAGTGGGGGAGCATCGTGCCCGGCTTTTGGCAAAGCTGGGGATCCACACAGTGGAAGAACTGATGGAATTTTTCCCCCGGGCTTATCTGAGCCGCGTATTGAATCCCACCTTGAAAGATCTGCAGCCGGGGGATCTGGTTTCCTTCACGGCCGATATCTCGTGGCAGGATGTACGCAGCACCAGAGGGGGCAAAAAGATCTTGAATGTGGGGGTGAATGACTCCCAGATCGGGCTGGTCTGCGTGTGGTTCAGCTATCCAGCCGCTTATGAAAAGCTCTTGCAACCGGGGAAACGGATCTGGCTAAGCGGCACCTTATCAGAGTTTAACGGTCAGCTTCAGATGAATCATCCTTCCTTTGAAGTGATTGATGACAGCGCGGATGTGGGCGGAGGTTTTTGGAAATCGCGGCAGCTCCTTCCTGTCTATCCCCTTACAGAAGGAATCACCCAGGGGCAGATGAGAAACATCGTGTATCACGCGTTTGAAGCATTAGCCGCCCAGATCAATGAGTGTTTACCGCAGTCCATTCGGGCAAAGTACCATTGGCCCGATCGTAAATCAGCATTGCAGATCATGCACTTTTGTCAGGACCCGGAACGCATCGAAGCCACCCGGATTCGCTTTGCCTATGAAGAGTTCTTTTACGCGCAGATCATGTGGGCACGGCATCGTGTGCATCACCATAAAGAAAGCAATGGCATCACCTTTGAAAATCGGAGGCACTTCACCAGCGCGTTGAAGGCAAAGCTGCCTTTTGCCCTTACGACGGCGCAGGTTCGCGTAATCAAGGAAATCGTGAACGATATGTGTTCGGATAAACAGATGTCACGCATGGTGCAAGGTGATGTGGGCAGCGGAAAGACCATTGTAACCCTCTTTGCCATGCTGTTGGCGGTGGAAAATGACTATCAGGCAGCTTTGATGGCGCCCACAGAGATTTTGGCGGAACAGCATTATCAGAATATATCCCGCCTGCTGGAAGGGATGGATATCCCTATCATTCTGCTCAAAGGTGGCTCATACAAGGGTAAAGCGCTGCAGAAAGAACAGATTAAGGAAATCAGCCCACTCATCGTGATCGGCACCCATGCTCTGATCCAAAAGGATGTGGAGTTTAAACGGCTTGGCTTTGTGGCGGTGGACGAGCAGCATCGCTTCGGGGTGGAGCAACGTGCGCGCCTGGCCCGGCACAAAGATCATCCTGACCTGCTGTATCTTTCGGCTACGCCCATCCCGCGTTCTCTGGCCATGACGGTTTATGGCGATCTGGAAGTAAGCCGCATCGATGAAATGCCGCCCAGCCGCAAGGAAGTGATTACCCTGATTCGTAGCGATCGCAAGCTGGATACGGTGCTTAGCGATGTGCGGGGGGAATTGCTCAAAGGACGCCAGGCTTACTTCGTTTGCCCTCTGGTGGAAGAAAGCGACAAGCTGGCCCTGCTGGACGCAGTTCGTCTGCATGAATACCTGAAAACGAGAGTTTATCCGGGTCACAGGGTGGAATTGATCCATGGCCGAATGCCCGCCCTTCGCAAAGATGAGATTATGCGCTGCTTCAAAGCGGGTGAAATACACGTTCTTGTCTCCACCACCGTAATCGAGGTGGGGGTGGATGTAGCCAATGCCACAGTGATGGTGATCGAGCATGCGGAGCGTTTTGGTCTGGCCCAATTGCATCAATTGCGGGGCAGAGTGGGAAGAGGCGCTGATCAAGCCTATTGCTTTCTGATAGAACATCATCCGCTCAGCTCGGTGGCCCGTGAGAGACTGGCTACCATGGCGCGAACCAACGATGGCTTCCTGGTGGCTGAAAAAGATCTGGAATTGCGCGGCCCCGGAGAGCTCTTTGGGCTGGAACAATCCGGTTTACCGCACTTCCGCTTTGCCAATCTGATTCGGGATCAACACATTCTGGCGCTGGCGCGGAGCGATGCATTTGCCATCGTGGAAAAGGACGCTCATCTGGATCTTCCGGAGCAGGAATTCGTAAGGAATATATACTTTTCTAAGTACAGGCAAAAAGAAGAGCTTATACTATATTAGTGTCCAATGAGGGGGAAAAAGGGCTTGACTATATCCGCCCACGAAAAACCATGCAAAAAAATACTGTTCCGAGGTGCCCATGAAAAAGCTGATGATACTATTCATGCTGATCATTGCTAGCACAGTCGCTTTTGCCGTGAAGTTTGATCCCTATTGGTTTCAATCTGCCACGATAATCGGCTGCTTTAACAAAGAAACCATTCCAAATATAGACGGAAAGTTGGATTTCACCATCCAAAACGGCGTTGTTCATACGGGTCTGGAAAGCTTTGACGCGCTTGCTGCAGAGTATCAGATTGTGGAGCTCAAGCAGATGCATCCTTACGTAAAGCTCCCTGAGTGGAACGATAACGGAATCTACCTGCAAAACCACTATCGTATCATGCTGGCCTCAGACGACCGCATAGATGAAGCTGTGGAAGCCCTAAACAAAAACGCGCATCTCGTCTATGCCGAACTCGAAGCCATCAACCGTCAGAAGTTCGTGCCAGACGATCCCATGCTGCCACAGCAATACACTCATACCCGTCTGCAAAGCTTTGATGCCTGGGATTACACCATGGGCAGTCATGACGTGGTGGTGGCCATCACCGATAGCGGTGTAAAATGGAACCATCCCGACCTGCGCAACAATCTTTGGGTGAATCCCGCGGAAGCTCCCGGCATGACCATAAACTGGGATGCTGGCACTATTACCGGCGGAAACGGCAGTGATGCCGGTGAAGGCGGAAACAAGATCGACGACCTCGTAGGTTGGGACTTTGTGGGCAATGACAATAACCCCATTCAACCCTATGCCTCAAACGATCATGGCACTCACGTAGCCGGTTGCGCCGGAGCCGTGGGCCACAATGGCATCGGAGTGGTGGGAACCTCTCCCATGGTCTCAATCCTTGCCTGTAAAGGTGCTCCCGATAACACAGCTTCCACCGGCGTTCAATATGCTTACGATCAAATGAAATACGCCGGCGAAGTTGGCGCGGACATCATCAACGCGAGCTGGGGCGGCCCCGGAAGCGGAACTTATCCCAATAGCGTAGTCAATTACGTTACCGCGCTTGGCGCCACTGTGATCGCTGCCGCTGGTAACGAGAATACAGAACACACCGCGTCCTATCAGGACTATCCTGCCGATTGCACCAATGCCCTAAACGTTGCTGCGACCAATGTCAGCGACCAGAAGGCCAGTTTCTCTGATTACGGCGAACCCATCGATATCTGTGCCCCTGGTGATGGCATCCTGTCCACCATCGTGGCTGGAAATGGTTACGCGTCATATGGCGGAACCTCAATGGCAAGCCCTGTGGCTGCTGGTGTAGCTGCTTTGGTGAAATCCCTGCACCCCACATTCACTTCACAGCAGCTTCGCGACCGCCTGATGTACACCGCAGATCCCATCGACGATATCAATGAAGCGTATGCTGGCAAACTGGGTACCGGGCGCATAAACTCCTTTACTGCTACCATGTACGATAAGATTCCGAATATCGTGCAGGAAGATATCAGCATCACCGAAGTTTCCGGAGACGGCGATGGTATACCCAATCCCGGCGAAACCATTGGTGTATCAGTACAATTGGGCAATGTGATGACCGGACTCGGCGTGCTGTGGATGGATGCGGAAAACCTCACTGCCAGCCTGAGAACCAATTATCCCGGTGTAACCGTGATCGATTCTGTATCCACCTATGGGCAACAGGGTTATCTCTTTGCCGGTTCTTCCGCCTGGAATCATACCCCCTTTACTTTCACCACTGTAGCCGGCTTGCCTTCCGAGCCGATTCCCTTTGAGCTGTACATTCGTTCAAACAGTAGCAGCGCTTATCCCTATCACAAGACCCTGCCCATTCAGATCAATCTGTCTCTGGTGCAGGCGGGTTGGCCTTTCAACGCTGGTGGTGCTACTTCCAGCTCTCCCATCCTGGTGGATGTAAACGGGAACGGTAACCTGGAAGTGGTTTTTAGCGATCTCATGTCCAAAATCAACCTGGTGCAGTACAACGGCAGCACTCAGATGAGCGGTTTCCCCTTGAATGTTAATGCCACTGTGGTGGGTTCGATAGCCATGAGCAATCTGCAGGGAAATTCCCATTACGGCTTTGCCGCCAGCCTTTCCACCAATAATATTGCCGCTTTCAACTCTGCCGGACAGCAGCTTTGGAGCGTTCCTGCGGGAGGAAACCTGCGCAATGGCCCCGTAATCGCCACACTTACCGATGCCTCCGCTCCGAAAGTGATTGCGATCACCCAAAATGGCCAGCTACAGGTTCTAAATGCGGATGGCTCCAGCATGACTAATTTCCCTGCCAGCCTAACCGGAACCTATCTGGGCCCCGTGGCTGTGGCAGATCTGAATGGCGACGGCAAGCTGGAAATCCTGGCTTGCAGCCTTACCGGCAATCTGAATGCCATTGATCCGCTCACTGGAACCAATATCAGCGGCTTCCCCGTCAGCCTGACAGGCGGCAGCCAAAACGCCATGACCATCGCCAATCTCGATGGTGATAATCATCCGGAAATCCTCATTGCCACAAGCACCAGCGGTTTTCTGTATGCCATCAACCATGATGGCTCTGTGCTCTTCCAAAAGACCATCGGTCAACAGATCAAGACCAGCCCAGTGGTCGCCGATGTAAACAACGACGGCACCAAAGAAATAATCCTGATCACTGCCCCCGGCAATCTGCACATCATGGCACTTACCGGTGTGGATAACCCCGGCTCTCCCATAGCTATGAGCAATCCCGTGGAATGCACACCCGTGGTGGCCAGATTTGACGGCAGCAACTATGCCGGTATCATATTTGGCGATACCACCGGTCTTCTGCATTCCGTGCGCATGGACGGCACTGAATCAGCAAATTTCCCCGTGAGTGTTGGCGGAAATATGAAGATCTCAGCGGCACTTGGTGATATCGACGCCGATGGCGATTTTGACATCGTGATCCCGAATAACGAAGGAATCTTTGTGATCGATGTGAAGCGTCCCGTACAAAGCATCGAATGGGCTTGCTACATGGGCTCTTACAACCGCGCGGGGAACATCTATCAAACCACCCCCACCACAGACGAGACCATCACTCCCGTAGTTACCGAACTCAAGGGCGCTTTCCCCAATCCCTTCAACCCCAGCACAACTCTCAGCTTTAGCCTCAAAGATGCAGGGGATGTGGCTCTGGATATCTATAACCAGAAGGGCCAGAAAGTTCGCAACCTCGTAAACGGTATGATGAGCTCCGGTGAGCATCAAATCGTGTGGAACGGCACCGACGATTCCGGTCGCCAGGTAGCCAGCGGCCTGTATTTCTTCCGGATGAAATCCGGCACCTACAGCTCCACCCGTAAAATGATCATGATGAAATAAATGCCATAAACACCTCTTGAAAAGGGCTGCCTGGCAGCCCTTTTTGTTTCCCCTGGGAGTAGATGAGGTTGCTTTGGCCGCCAAATCAATAGTTCTTGACATAATGTCAACCCTGAGAAAGCATCCACCCCAAAAGGAATGGAGGAACGATGATGAAGAAATTCTTTGTTCTGATGGTGCTGCTGTGCATCATCTCCGGCATCCCGTCGCATGGCAAAGCGGGGGTACACGCCCTTACCGGGATCGTGAAAGATGATAATGGCAAGGCCCTCAGTGGAGTTACAATCAGTGTGGTGCAAGCTCTGAAGACCGTGGCTGAGGTAAAAAGCGGAGATGATGGCCGCTTTGCAGTGGAGAATCTGAAAAAAGGCGAATATGAATTACACATAAGCCATCCCGGATATGGAGTCTTGGTGAAAAAAGTATCCTACATACCTGGGAAGAAGACGGAGTATGAACTGATCCTGAATATTATCATTTCGGAAAGCCTGGGTTCTGATGAAATTGATATTGAAGCATATCAGTCAGCGCTGCAAGATATTGGTAATATTAACACATCGATCGGTGCCAAAATGGATATTGCAAGGGATCGTGCGGGTTCAAGTCGTTTGCCGGTGGCCGCTTTGTCTGATATGAGGGGTGGCCGTGCAGAGGGGTTATTCATCCCGCCCATCCGTCAGTCTCACGCGCCCTGGAACACGGAAGAGTATTCTTCCTTAACCCGCAATATATTCCATAGCCCTCTTACGGAGCCGCTTTCTACCTTTTCGATCGATGTGGATACGGCATTTTACTCGCAACTACGCTCTATGATAAATGGCAGAAGACTGCCTTCCCCCAATTCCGTGCGCATCGAAGAACTGATCAACTATTTTGATTATGACTATCCCGAACCTGCCAAAGGGAAAGATTTTACCGTGTTTACCGAACTGGGGCAAAACCCCTGGAATGAAGAGCGGCAATTGTTGCACATCGGGATAAAAGGTCGCAAGATCGATATGCAGGACGCGCCCCCTTCCAATCTGGTTTTCCTGATCGACGTCAGCGGGAGTATGTCTGACCAAAACAAGCTTCCTCTGGTTAAAGAATCCATGAAGCTCCTGGCAAAGCAAATGCGCCCTCAGGATAGAATCGCCATCGCCGTCTATGCCGGTAGCGCGGGTCTGGTGCTGCCCTCAGCGGATGGGAACCAGAACAGGGATATTATTGCCGCCCTGGATCGCTTGCAAGCAGGGGGGTCCACCGCCGGCGGAGCGGGTATCAAATTGGCATATAGTACCGCAGAATCAAACTTCATTAAGAATGGGAATAACCGGGTGATCCTTTGCACCGATGGCGATTTTAACGTGGGAGTATCCTCCACAGCCGATCTTATCCGGATGATCGAAGAATACCGCACAAAAGGGATATTCCTCAGCATCCTGGGCTTTGGCATGGGTAACTACAAAGACAACCGCATGGAAGAACTTTCCAACAAAGGAAACGGCAACTATGCCTACATCGATAGCATAAGAGAAGCCAAGAAAGTGCTGGTGGATCAGATGGCAGGTACTCTATATACCATCGCCAAGGATGTCAAGCTACAGATTGAATTCAATCCCGCATACGTGAAGGCCTATCGCTTGATCGGCTATGAAAATAGGATGTTAAATACGGAAGACTTTATCGACGATACCAAGGACGCCGGCGAATTGGGTGCCGGACATACCGTTACCGCCATCTATGAGATTATCCCCCGCGGTTCTGATGAAGAGATTGCTGAAGTGGACGATCTGAAGTATCAGAGAACCACCATTAGCGGCAAGGGCTTCTCAGAGCTGGCCACCGTGAAGCTGCGCTACAAGAAACCTGATATGGACGTCAGCACTCCGCTGGATGTTTCGGTACGCAGCAATCCTCTGACTCCGGATAAGTGTTCGGAGAGCTTTAACTGGGCAGCTGCAGTGGCTGGTTTTGGCATGCTACTTTCGGCTAGTGAAGAAATAGGCGATCTGGATTGGCGGACCGTGCAAAACCTCGCCCGCAAAAGCGTTGGTAAGGATAGCGAAGGCTGGCGCACGGAGTTTATCCAAATGATCCGTGCCGCGGCTGAACTGGACACAAGCCACAAAGACCAACCTCGGCAGGAATCCGATTATTACGAGTAGATTATACACCCGATGCTGAAGTATGTCCGGACTAGGCTATTTTGGATCTGGCTATTCATCCTGATCCTGATCAATGTGATCCCAATCGGTTCTGAGAGCCTGAATACTAATAAGGTTTATAAACTAAGGCTGGACTATTTTGTTCATGCCGTGATGATCCTCTGTTTTGCCTGGATCTGGGTACACAGTAGAATCACGGGAGTGACGTGGTTTCAGCATCGTGAGAGCCTGAAATATTCCGTTTTGGTAATGTGCGCCGGGGTTTGCCTGGAGTTACTGCAACTCCTGGTACCCTGGCGCAGTTTCAATCCGGTGGATATGGTCTATAACATCATGGGAGCTATTCTCGTCGTTGTACTCATCTCCGTAAGTTCACTTCTGAGTTCTCGACAATAGGGTTAAGCGCATATCTGTAGGGCTTTGAGGCAGTTAAGCCCGGTGTCTTCATCGGCCATATTGCGACTATCTGACTATTTCTCTCAGAAAGTCAGAAAGCTATTGACAAATATTACGCTCCTTATCATATTGATCTCGGATTAGCTGATGCTGATCCTACATTGTTATGGATAAAGAGGTTACAGTACTTTGTAAAGATATTATGAATCAGGTTCGAGAAAAAAAACAGGTGATCCTCGATATAGCCACGAGGATCTTTTCACGTTATGGCTATGCAAAGACGTCCCTGGATGAGATCGCGCTAGAGGCAAGGATTGCCAAAGGCACTATCTATTACTACTTCCCCAGCAAAGAAGATCTCTTCATGCATGTGGTGGAAGCACAGGCGCAGGCTTTTGTGGATGAGATGCATCAGAACATTCGGAATATATCCGGTTTTGAGAATAAACTGCGTTACTTCATGCATGCTCCCCTGACCCGCGTTTGTGAAAAGATGCCCCTGCTGGTGGAAGGTTTAAAGACCATCCCCTTCAATCTGCAACAGCATTTTGAGGGCTTCCTGGAAGAGAATCGGGCCAAAATGCTCAGCCTGCTCATGGAGATCATTCATGAAGGTATCGACAGTGGATTGATCTCGGAACGGGTTTCTCCGGAGAGGCTCTGCGAAGTAATAAATGATTGGTTCCTGATGGGGAATCTCTCGATTGTAGTGGTCGATTTTGAAGAATTGCTGCAACGGATCCAGCGGGATCATGAAGTGATCATCCAATTGATTATGTATGGAATTATGAAAAGAGGTTAGATAATGATGAAGTGGATAACCCTCGTTTTGGCCATCACCGGTTGTGTGGCGCTTGGCGCCATCAGCCTGGAGGAGAGCCTGGAACTGGCAAAAAGAAATAACAAGACCCTGTTGATGGCTGCTGAAGAAGTGAATAAAGCCGACGCCACCTATCGTGACGTTCGCGGTTCGCTCTTGCCCCAGCTCAATCTTCAGGGCGGGTTCAATCTGAACACCACCTATCTTCCCGATTCGGCGACCGGAGCCCTGCCCAAGGTTAGCGAGATGCTGGATGAAGATACCGCCACCGCAAATGAGAATACCATTGCTGACGCTCTGGATGCCATTATTGGTGGTATGGTACCATCTTCCCCTACGAAAGAAGGATCGCTGGCCATGCAGCTAAAGATGGATCAAGTGCTATTTCTGGGTGGCAAACTGATCAACGGCATCCGCGCCGTGGATCGCTATCGCAGTGTTCAACGCTTAAATTATCAAGTGAAAGAACAGGACGTGATTCTCACAACGACAGAGGGCTTTTATCAGACCTTGCTGGCGGGTAAGCTGGTGGAAATTAAGGAAGAGGGACTGGCCACAGCGCAGCGGCATCTGGAAAGAGTGCAACTGCTCAGCAATGAAGGTCAAGTGCCCGAATTTGACCTGCTGCGTGCGCGGCTGGAAGTGGCAAAGCTGGAACCGCAAGTTCTTTCTGCCCGGAACAACTATGATTTGGCCCTGGCAGCCTTTCGCAAACAGATAGGTGTGAACGATGACAGCGTAGTCCCCGAGGGGGAGTTTACTCTGCCTCAGATCCAGGAATTGGAGCTGGCGGAAGCGCAACGTCTGGGCCTGGAAAACCGCACCGAATTGGAACTACTGGATATTGCCACTCAGATCAAGCAAATCCAGTACAATGCTGAACGCGGCAACTATCTGCCAAACGTAGCATTATCGGCTTCGGCATCCCTATACACTGCGGCTGATGAATATGCCATCGAAGCGGATGATTTTGGTACGCAATACTCGGTGGGTATTGGCTTTAGCTTGCCTATCTTTACCGGATTGTCAAACCGCTCCAAGATCACTTACGCAAAACACGATCTGGCTCTGGCGAAGCTGCAGCAGAATGATACGCAGGAATTGATTGCCCTGCAGATCAAACAGAATCATCAGAAACTACATCACGCCATGGAAAACTACCGTGTACAGGAGCAGAATATTCAGATGGCACAACGCAATCTGGAATTGGCACAGCTTCGTTATGAAAACAATTTGGGGATTCAGCTGGAAGTCTTCGACGCCCAGATCACACTGTCCTCAATCAAGCTTCAATACTACAGCGCGATCTATGAAGTGATCGCAGCAGAACGTGAATTTACAAAATCGATCGGCCAAAAACTGATCGCGGAGAGATAAATGAAAAAGAGCATCTTTATCCCCATCCTCACCCTGAGCCTGATGCTGGTCCTCAGTGCCTGTGGAAAAAAGAAGGACGATTCCAAAAGTATGGACCAATTGCACAGCCAGCTTGGCATCCCCGTACGCGTGATTAGTGCAGAGAAAAGCACTTTTGAACAAGTACTGCGTTACAATGCGGTTCTAGGCGGCAGCGAAGAAAGCACCACGCAAAGTATGGTTAGCGATGTGGTTACCTCCATCAAAGCCAAAGTGGGCGACCACGTAAATAAAGGGGATGTGGTAATCACCTTCCCCAGAAATACCCCCAGCGCTCAATATGAACAGGCCACCAGTGCCTATCAGAGCATCGCCGCGATTCATGACCGCATGCAGAGATTGTATGAGCAAAAAGCCATCTCTTTACAGGATTATGAGAATGTGCGCACCCAGTATCAAGTGGCCAAAGCCAATCTGGAATCCAGTGAGCAACTGATCCAGGTGAAAGCCCCCATCAGCGGAGTGATCACCAACCTCATGGTGAGTGTATCCGAGCGCGTGTTTCCCGGCAAAGATCTCTTCACGGTAACCGCGACATCCGGTTACAAAGCCACCATCATGGTCCCCGAGACCGAGATCAGCAAGGTAAAACGCGGCTCACGCGTAGTAGCCAAATGGGGTGAATATAGCGTCAATGGCAAGGTCAGCACCATAGCCATGGCGATGGATCCCGGCACCAAGGCCTTCCGCGTGGAAGCTGTGTTTGCCGGCAGAAATACCAATGTGCCTTATGGCGTGACCGCCGAAATCGAAGTGGAAATCTCTCGCAAAGACAATGTGTTTGTGGTGGAACGGCAGCATTTAGTAAGAGAAAACGGTGAATTCTTTGTGTGGAAAGCTGAAGCTGATAAAGCCACCAGAGTACCAGTGGAAATCGGACTTACGAACCAACTGGAATACGAAGTGGTCTCTGGCCTCAGTGATGGCGACAGCATCATAACTGAGGGGATCAAGTCCCTCACCGAGGGTGCCAAGATCCGCATCATCGAAGGGAGCTGAAGATGTTTTTGGCAAAACTATCCATCGATAGACCCGTAATGGTCACCATGGCCATTCTGGTTTTCGTGGT
>JAGOKK010000055.1:12170-13901 GCA_017994635.1 Candidatus Cloacimonadota bacterium
GAGGGGATCAAGTCCCTCACCGAGGGTGCCAAGATCCGCATCATCGAAGGGAGCTGAAGATGTTTTTGGCAAAACTATCCATCGATAGACCCGTAATGGTCACCATGGCCATTCTGGTTTTCGTGGTTTTCGGCGCTATGGCCTACATGGGCATGCCGCTAAATCTGATGCCTGACGTGGAAACGCCCTATGTATCAGTAATGACGGTATATTCTGGGGCAGGCCCCCGCGAAGTGGAATCTCAGGTGACCACCAAACTGGAAGAAGCCGTAGCTACGGTACCCCAGATAGACTTCACCCAGAGCTATTCCATGGAAAACGCCTCCATCATTCTGGTGGCGTTTGAATTGGATAAGGATGTAAACGTTGGTTCCGCCGAAGTGAAAGACAAGGTCGATGGCGTACTGCGAGATTTACCAGATGGCGTTGATCGACCTTCAGTGCAGAAGTTTGACTTCAGCAGCTTCCCCTTTATGGATCTGGTTTTGACCGGGGATATGGATCCTCGCGAGCTATACGAATTGGCCGATGGTCCTCTGCGTGAACGTCTTTCTCAGATCAAGGGAGTGGCTCAGGTGAGCCTTTCCGGTGGTGCCAAACGCGAGATCTCCATCCATATGCCGGATCGCGTGGTGTATCAGAACAACATTTCTCTGGCGCAACTCAATCAGATCCTGGCGGCGCAGAATCTTGATATGCCTGCCGGTAACTTTACCAAGGGCACTCAGGAGTATTCTGTGCGCCTGAAAGGTGAATTCTCTGATGTCTCCGAGATTGCCAATCTGGATATTCCCACGCAGTTTGGCAGCGTGAAGCTGGGCTCGCTGGCAGAAGTGACCGATGGCTCGGAAAAGATCACCCAGCGTGCCATCTATTACAATGCTCAGGAAAAAAGCACTGAAGATAACGTGGTGCGTATCTCGATTACCAAGAGCTCAGACGGAAACGTCGTGAACATAGCAGAGGAGGTGCGCCAGGCTCTGCCCGAACTGCAAAAAACCCTCCCGGCCAATGCCCAATTGAACGTTATTCGCGACGATAGCGAATTCACCCGTTCCACAGTGGCTGATACCCTCAGTACGATTTGGATGGGAATCCTGCTTACGGGGTTGATCTTGCTGCTCTTCCTGCATGATTGGCGCAGCACCCTGATCGTGGCATTATCCATGCCGATCTCGATCATCTCCACCTTTATCTTCCTGCAGATGGCAGGGTTTACGCTGAATATGCTCACTCTTACCGGATTCTCCACTGCTGTGGGTATTCTGGTCACCAACTCTGTGGTGGTGATCGAAAACATATTCCGCCACAAGGATATGGGCAACAACCGCAGGGACGCCGCCTATCTCGGCACCGCGGAAATCACCGTGGCTGTGATGGCTTCCACGCTTACAAACATCGTGGTGTTTCTGCCGATTGCATCCATGTCCTCCATGGTGGGTGGTTTCCTGAAAGAATTCGCGCTTACGGTTACCTTCGCCACGATATTCTCTTTGATATCCGCTTTCACCATCACCCCGATGCTGGCATCGAAGATCATCCCCGAAGGCAAGCACGACAGCAAGTTTGGACTCAAGTTTGATGCGATCTTTGATAAGTTCTCGGAGTACTACCAACGCTTCATGAGCGGTGTTCTGCGCAGTAAATCCAGAAGCCTCGGCATCCTGGTTCTTTCCGTGGTAATGCTGCTTGGCAGTTTCCTTTTGGTCCCCGGTTTGGGTTTTGAGCTGA
>JAGOKK010000056.1 GCA_017994635.1 Candidatus Cloacimonadota bacterium
TTCTTGACATAGGAAAGTCCAAGACCAACTAAACATGTGTGCATGTCATATCTTACTTTCCTGTAATGTGATATCATCTGTTGTCCAAGTGAGAACGATTTGAAGTTTTCGGTGAGGGTTTATACTAATCCAGTACTCCCTTGGCTGGCCAAGCTATTCTACGATGCTTCCCGCATCCATATAGATTTCTGAGACGGTTGGGTGGGCATGGATAGTACGCGCAAGATCAAAGGTGGTCCCCTCTAATTCCATCAGAACCCCCGCCTCACTGATCAAATCTGTGGCATTTGCAGCAGCTATCTGCACTCCCAGCACTTCGTGATACTTTGGCTCATAGATCACCCGGATGAAGCCCTCCGCTTCCCCTTCTGCCAGTGCTTTGCCGTTTGCTGTTAGCGGGTATTGACTCACCTTGTACTCCACAGCGGAGGTTTTCAATTGGTCTTCGGTCTTACCCACTTGCGCGAGTTCCGGATCGGTATAGATGTTTATGGGATAGTTCCTTTGCTCATCTTCCACATCCTTACCGTGTATAGCATCGATCACTTCAAGGCCTTGTGCCGAAGCAACATGCGCGAGATAACTCTTTCCGTTTACATCCCCTGCGGCATAGATGCCTGGTACAGAACTCTGATGCCTTCTATCTGTGGCAATAAACCCATTACTCAGCCTAATATCCAGATCCATCGGAGGGAGTACCGCGCTGCGCATGCCAGCGTTAATCACTTTATCAAAGGGAATCTCCATATCCTTGTGATATAGCTTTCCACCATTTATCTGCGCCTCAGCCAGAGATATCACACGGATCTTATCCTTCTTCAGCCTTTTTTGCATGAAGGTTTCCAGATAGCTATCTACCTGTGGCATCAGAGGAAGCTCAGAAGCAAGAATTGTAGGAGATTTACCGATCATTGCAAAGAATTGCGCCAATTCGATGAGATTTGCCCCGCGCCCATACAGCAAGGGCATTTCTGGCAGTTCCGGGAGCGAGTAGATATCCTCCAGTTCAATTGCGGATTCAAACAATCCCTGCTTGCTGGGTTTTGAGCCCGTGGCAATCAAGATATTCTTTGTCCCAATCACTCGATTGTCAGCATAGACCTCTGTGGCAGAGATGATTTTTGCCTCAGCTTTCAGGAAATCCACGTCGTGCTTTTTCCACAGAAATTCTATCCCCCGGCTGAGTTTGTTTACCACGCCGTTGGTGCGCTTCAGGGCTTGTTGCCAATCAAAGGTAAGGGCAGCAGGATCGATACCCATGATTCCAAACTCACTGGCCTGCTTTACCTTGCGCATTGTTTTTGCCGATTCCAGCAAGCTTTTAGTGGGGATGCAGCCCCAGTTCAAGCACATCCCCCCGATATACTTTTTATCGATCACCAGGGTTTTTAATCCCGTCTGACCAGCTCTGATGGCTGCCACGTAACCCGCAGGCCCGCTACCTACTATGATGAGATCATACGCCATGATTACCTCCTTCAAATGCCAGCAGCAGTAACGGATCACGCAGATAGCCGAGCACTTCATTCAAGAATCTAGCTACCTCTCCCCCGTCCACAATGCGGTGATCCACACTCATACTGATGGGCATGATATTGCCGATTGCCACCTGATGGTCTTTTACTATCGGCTTCTCGGTTATTCGTCCCACGCCAAAGATACCCACTTGAGGGTAGTTTATCACTGGAACCGCGAAGTATCCGCCAATTGACCCATAGGATGTGATACTGAAGGTTCCATCCCTTAGATCATCCAGGCTCAGCGTGCGATTCTTCGCCCGATCCATGAGATCCTTCAGATCGCTAGCCACCTGGATCAAGGATTTCTGATCCGCATCACGGATCACTGGCACTACCAGGCCTTCATCGGCATCCATGGCAATCCCGATATTCACATAGTTCTTATAAACAATGCGCTCGTTTTCCATGTCTAGCTCCGAGTTTAACAGGGGATAATTTTTTAGCGCCCGGGCAACAGCTTTGATGATAAATGGCAGATAGCTGAGCCGTGTCCCCTGCTCGGCCAAAGCATCGTTTAGCCGTTTACGTGCTGCCACCAATGCGCTTATCTCCACTTCGTCCATCACGCTCATGTGGGCAGCATTTTGCTTGCTGCGCAGCATGTTTTTGGCGATCGTCTTTCGGATTGTGGAAATGCTCTCAAAGCTATAACGTTCCTTCGCAGCGGCTTGCATAGGGGCTGGGCTGTGCAAGCGAGCACCACTGGCATAGTCCTTCACGTCCTTTTTACTCACTCTGCCTGCTGGCCCACTACCTGAGATCAGATTGATATCGACTCCCAGATCCTTTGCCATGGCTCTGGCTATGGGCGTCGCCAGCATTTTCTTGCGGATGGATGGTGCAGGAGCATTTGTGATACCTTCATCTCCCGCTGGCAGATACGCCCCGTCTCCAGCCACTTCCAGAGTACCAACCACGCCAAAGCCCTTCTCATCGATAGCCTCAGTTCCGGGTTTCTTGATCTCTTCCTGCGCCTCCGCTTGAGCTTGAGCGCCATCCACACCTTCAATATATATCTCTAACAAGGCGTTCCCTACCTTCACGGTGTCCCCGATGCCGCCATAGGTCACAGCAACCACTCCGCTCTTGGGAGAGGGAATATCGGTAACAACCTTGTCGGTTTCCATTTTCACTACGGGATCTCCACTGGCAATGCTCTGTCCCTTAATCACATACCATTCGATGATTTTGCCTTCTTCCAGGCCTTCACCAATGTCCGGAAATTTGAATATGTAGCGCATCTTAATATCCTCCTAGTACTTGATCAGTCGATCGATTTCGTGAGCTATTCTTTCCGGGCTAAGCATATAGTGCTTTTCACCCAGAGGAAGCGGGATCACCGTATCGAACCCGGTCAATCTAGTGGGTGGGGCTTCCAGAGAAAGAAAGGCCTCTTCATTGATGATGCTGATCAGCTCCGCGGCAGGCCCGTAACTCTGTGGTGCTTCTGTCACTACCAGTGCACGCCCAGTCTTTCTTACCGAGCGGGAAATAGTCTCTCTATCAATTGGCCAGATACTGCGTAGATCAATCAATTCCACACTATATCCCTTTTGTTTGGCCAGCGCGATTGCTTTCTGCGCTTCACGGATCATAGCTCCATAGGCTATGATGGTGATCTGCTCCCCGGCTTGGATCACCTTCGCCTTATCCAGGGGAATCGTATATTTTTCTTCGGGAACCTCTTGTTTCACAGCGCGGTAGATTCGCTTTGGTTCCATAAAGATTACCGGATCAGGATCCTCAATCGCTGCGATCAGCATCCCTTTTGCATCGTATGGAGTGGAGGGAATCACTACCTTCAATCCGGGAGTATGCCCAAAATACGCCTCAGGACTCTCACTGTGGTGTTCCAGCGCATTTATGCCTCCGCCGTAGGGGATGCGGATTACCATAGGCACGCTAAACTTGCCGCGCGTACGATTTCGGAACCTGGCGATATGGCTGAGGATTTGATTCATCGCGGGAAACACAAAACCATCAAACTGCATCTCGATCGCGGGCTTCATGCCGGATATCGCCATCCCCAATGCACTGCCAGCGATGCCGGATTCTGCCAGTGGACTATCAAACACCCTGTCTGCACCGTGTTTTACCTGCAATCCTTCAGTTACTCTGAAGACACCGCCTTCCACTCCTACATCTTCCCCATAAACCACCACACTTCTATCTTCCGCCAGCTTGATATCCATGGCGTCATTTATTGCCTGTACCAGATTCATCACTTTCATTTCGCAGCTCCCACGTAGTTTTCGTATGCATTCTTTTGTCGCTTCAATTCGTCTGGCATACTCTCATACATATAGCGAAATACATCGTCAATCTTGTATTCTGCGTGTTGTTCTGCAGCCTCAAACTCGCTGTCGATCAGCTTTTTATATTCTGCGATCAATTCTTCTTCGTGGTCAAAACCGCCTATCCCGGCATGTTCCATGTAACCCTTCAGACGCTTCAAAGGGTCTTTCAATGCCCATGCGTCCTCTTCTTCTTTGCTGCGATATTTGGTGGGATCGTCGCTGGTAGTATGAGCTCCAGCGCGGTATGTTCTTGCTTCTATGAGGAATGGGCCTTTACCGCTAACGGTATGAGCCCGGGCATAGCTGAGAGCTTCGTGCATGGCAAAAAAATCGTTGCCATCCACTAGGAGCGAAGGGACGTTGTAAGCGATGCCCTTTATCGCGAGGTTTAGAGACCGGGTTTGCATCTTCAATGGTACCGAGATGGCAAATTGGTTGTTTTGTACCACAAATACTACGGGCACTTCCCAGACCGCAGCAAAGTTCAGCGCTTCATGAAAGTCTCCCTCGGAAGTGCCACCATCACCCACATAGGCAAAGACCGCACAATCCTTTTCCTTCCGGTACTTCATGGCATATCCAATTCCTGAGGCATGTACCAATTGCGAGGCAATCGGAACTGAGACGGGAAGCATGCGCTCCGCATTCTTGAAGCGTGATCCATCTTCATTACCTTTGAAGTATAAAAAGATTTCCCGCAGAGTAACGCCCTTGGCTAGCCAGGCACCCAGTTCCCTAAAAGTTGGAACTAACCAATCCTGCTTCTTCGTTACCATACCCGCTGCGATATGCACAGCCTCCTGGCCCAGATTGGGAGGGTATGTAAACATGCGTCCCTGTCGTTGATAGCTTACCGCCATCAGGTCTGCCGTGCGTTCAAACAAGAGATCGCGGTATGCTTTTTGGATCTCCTCTTTACTCAGATCCGGCTGCCACTTCTTATCTATCGGTAAGCCTTCATCATCTATCAATTGATATGCTATATCCTTTAGTGGATTGTATTTATCTATAATGTTCTGATCTATCATTGGTAACCACCTTGTGTTTACTTTTATTTCCTACACAAAAGATATGCATTATCTCCAGGAAAGCAAGAATAAATAATTACTCCCCCACATAAAAGTATGGTGCCAATCGCTTGCTGCCTCCCACCCTGAATGCTTGCCAAGGTCATCCCAAACTCATCCCAAGCACTGTTCGGGAAGCCTTTGGGATGTCCATTAGTGGAGTTCAGTCTACAAGCCGCCAGGGAGGAACTAACAGCGAACTGCATCGCACCCGGGGAGAGTGATGGAGAAAAGATAAAAGCTGAGGTGGAATTTCTAAACGAAAGGAGAACAAACTTTCTATGCTACACATACATGCGCCAATGGAATCCGGCACTAAAACACACCGAGCAAGGGCAATCGCCT
This sequence comes from Candidatus Cloacimonadota bacterium, assembly GCA_017994635.1. Classification (GTDB taxonomy): domain Bacteria; phylum Cloacimonadota; class Cloacimonadia; order Cloacimonadales; family Cloacimonadaceae; genus UBA5456. The sequence goes on from JAGOKK010000056.1 coordinate 5,230, forward strand.
TACCCATAACTCCCCTGGTTTGTAGCCCTCACTTATTCTCAAAACGCCAGATGCCATCCCAGCACTGCCAGTCAATATCCTTCATCCTGTGGAGCATGAGATGCGAGGGATAATCATCGGGATTCATGATCAGGCATCTGCCAAAGAGCTTTGCCGCGCAATCTTTATTGCCAGCGATTAAGGCAGCAACCGCCTTGTCGTAGGCGGCACAGAAAGAAATCAGAGCTTGGCTGGCTGCATTGATCGGGCAGAGTAATTCGTAGATATCGATGGGCTCACCTTTTCCCTTCACGCAGACGCGATCTAGGTGGCGACAAAGAAAATGCTCCCTCACTGCCCCATAAGTGGCGGCATCGATGATAATGGAACTGAGGTAGACTTTATTCAAGCTTTCCAGCCGTGAGGCGAGGTTCATGCGATCACCAATCCCGGTGTAATTGAAGATCTCGTCCGAACCGAAGTTCCCCGCGATGATCTCCCCGGTGGCAATGCCGACTCCCACCTGGAATGAACTAAGCGTGGGATGAGAAGTGTATTCACTCTGCAGCTTATTGGCTTCGGCGATGATGTCCAGGGCAGAGAGGCAAGCATCCCGACAGTAGTCCGGCTTGGGTAAAGGTACGTTGAAAAGTGCCAGCAGCGCATCACCGATATACTTGTCCAGAGTACCGTTGTGTTCAGTAACCACTCTGGTACAGCGGTTAAAGTGCTCATGCAGAAATTCGCTGACTGCTTCGGCAGGAAGCTTCTCGCAGATGGTGCTAAAGCTGCGGATATCACAGAACAAGATGGCAGCCTGTTTTCTACTGCCTCCCACTTTGAGGGGATCGTTTACCTTCATAATCTGGGAGATCACGGATTTTGATACATAGTGCTCAAAGGCATTGCGCACTTTCTTCTTTTCGGCGTACTGCACCTGGGATTCGTGCACTTGAAGGCTCACATAGCCCAATACCCAGGTCAGGATGATAACGCTATAATCCATGCTGTAGCGGAAAAGTGTAAAGCAAAGAATGAAGGTGATGAATAGCACCAGCGATGACAGGGCAAACAAGATCAAAGAGCTTAGAGGCCTCAGATAACGGACGCTGAGGGCTATCAGTACCAGTAAGACAAGAGAGATGAACCAGCACAGCCAGTATGGCATCCAATGCACAAAATCCTCACCCAGGATGTTCATCATGAGCGTAGCATGCAGTTCTATGCCCGGATAATCCGATTGCAAGGGGCTGGTCTTAATATCTCTCAAACCCGCAGCGCTGGATCCGACCAGCACGATCTTGCCGGCAAAAAAGCCATCCTCAAGACGCCCCATCAGCACATCGGAAAAGGATATATATCGGAAACGATGGGATTTTCCGTAGTAATTCAAGAAAAGCTTTCCCTGATGATCAAGGGGAAGCTTCATCGCTTCCCTGCCCTCACTGATCAGGACCAGATCACCCTCGCGTTTTATCTTATCCACACCCAGAAGATCCAGGCAAGCCTGAAAAGAAAAGTTTACATACCACTCATCCTCAAAGCTGAAGAATAAAGGATAATCATGAATTATCCCGCTGATATCAGGCTCAATAAGGGCAAAACCCAAGCCATAAGCGGCATCTGCCAACAGAGGGATCGGTGCTTTGGGATTGGAGATCCTTCTAGATGGCATTCCAGGTACTTTCCAGGCTTTTAGCTTCTGGGGCAGATACCAATCGGTAGAGGGGATTGAACTATTAAACATGCCCAGATAGACATTACCAGCATCTTTGATCGATCGGGCAAAGACATGATCGCTGCTGAGGTAATCAAAGAGCCTGTGCGGACTGTGACCCTGAGATTTCAGATACTCAGACAGGCGCGTTCTGCCAAATTCGTTGATGGAATCAGACTCGGTGAAAAAGACGTCAAAGGCGATTAAGACAGGATCATCATTGGCCAGACTATCCACCAGATCAGCAAAATACAAGCTTGGCCAGGAACTGTATTGCCCCAGGCGGGAAATGCTTTCCTCGTCTATATCCACTATAACGATATCCTCAATCACGGGCTGTGCGTCACGATCAGAATAGGCATTGAAGATATCCAGAATAAGATCATAAGTACGCAGTTTGAGGATTCCCAGTAGCTGCTTGGATAACGGCATACTATGCAGAATAATACATAATAGCAGCACTGCAGCTATGATCAGAGATCTGCGAATGTTCAGCTTCATTGGGCAGGCAGATCGGGCAGAAACTGACTGTGCGGGAAATCCATTTTCAGAGTGTTTAGGTGTTTATCACGCTCCGCGGGATTATTCAGCTCTTCATGGATCAGACCAAGTAGCAGATGGCTCAGCTCAGCATCTCGGGTCAATGGATCCTGGGCGATCACCTGCTGCAAAACCGGTATAGCTTCGCTAAGTTTGCCGGATTCATACTTCATCATGGCATCTGAAAAGCTGGCCAATTCCGGCACGGCCCAAAAGTAGTCGCTGGTTTCCTTGACGACTGCCTCGCTACGGCGAATACCAGCCACGGTACTGGCTTCTTTACTGGAGGGCAGGCTGAGGTTTTTGAGCTGCCGTTTCACTTTGCTGCTCCAGGCACCGGCGGCTGAGGCTTCTTCATATAGCTGGCGAATGCTGATAACCTTGTTGGCCTCCACTTTACCCAAAGCGCCACCAGTAAAGATGATCTCGGCTTTTGCGCCCAAATCTGTACGAATGAAGCCATCCAGGGATACACTCATGTTGCGCGTCGCGCTTACAAAAGTAGAATTTTGATTTGGGCGGTATTCCACAGTGCCCAGCACGAAACTGATCGTGCCTATCCCTTCAGCGAATAGGGCTACTGTGCATATTGCCATACAGATGAGTATAAAATACCTATTCATGCTAATCTCCTGTATTCATCAGATCCGCATAGATCTGGCTATCCACTTCGCGGATGATCTCCTTGCGGCTGATGAGATTGAAGTATTTAGACGCCGAAGCGCGATCGAGATTTTTGTAAGCCAAAAGGCAGAGATTGCGATACACCTGATCTTCTTTACCTCCGGCATAAGGAAGAGCAGCCTGATACTGCGTTTCCGCCTGCGCTTTCTGCCCGCTCCGTGCGTATAGATTGCCCAGATTGATCATCGCGTCGAAGCTCTGCGGATCGCGATTCAAGATATCCTTCAATAGTCTTTCGGCCTGATCAAGCTTGTTTATCTCAATGCAGTATAGTGCGTAACGCATGCGCACCGTGTTGTTAGCAGGGTACTTCTCCAAAGCTGCAATGAAGCCCATTTCTTTGTTGATCTGGCTCATGTTTACCATGCGAGCAAGATCCTGCTGATAAAAGGACCTGGCTTCGGCAAGCTTGTTGAATCCTGAAGGGTCGATGGCTTTAGTATAATCTGAGGGAGGATAGATATGATGCGCATCACCAAATACCACGATTTCAGGCATAGTGCCGCTGTCGATTACTTCCCGATAGTGCCGGATCGAGGTAAGCCAACTGGTCACAAAATCGGCCATGCCGATCAGAGTAGTCTCCAGCGGGAACCACCAAGCACCCTGGCTTTCAATGAAGTATTCTGGGTCAAGACCGTTTTGCCGGATCTGGGCTTCGGTCATACCGGAATTGACAGCAAGCATCACATGTCCCGGAATGTCGATGAAGGCGGTCGGAGTGCCCAGGGATTCCAGAGTCCCGGCCATCAATACCAGGAGATCCTCACAATCGCCACTTTTGCTCACCAGGGTTTGATGTGGATACTGCACTTCGTCCAGCTTCGCGGCGTCGAGATTGGACACACTGGAGTCGTTACTAAAGGTTACGCCATTTGCCCGGTAAAAGCTATATGCCTGCAAAGCGCGGATCAGATTGGGATTGATGATCTGACTTGATTCAGTGCTGAAGGTCTGCACGATGTTTTGGCGTACGAAGTAGCGCAGCGCTTCATCAGTGGGGTTTACAAAACTTGCCAGACTGCGGCGATATTGCCAGTTCATCGCCTTGTTATCCAGGATTTCAATAGTCTGGGAGCTGATACTGGGCTGGTATGAATTCCCCTCAAACTCGTAGCGAAGCGTCACTTCGATGGGGACTCTGCGAGCCCGGTCGAACAGACGATCGTTAAATTCCATCGTGATATCCACCACCTTCTCTTGCTTGGGAATCAACGAGGAGATGGGGATTTCCATCACCCGCGCACCCACGTCGTGAACAAAAACACTTAGCACAAGGTTACTTATGCTCACGTTGCGCGTATTGTACAAAGTGATGGTGCCAATGGGATTGAGTCTATAATACTCGTTCAAAGATGGATATATTGGGTCCAGGCTGAGGTTGCGGATCTCAATGACTTCCCGGTTAAGATCTTTCACCTGCAGTTCCGCACGGATATAGGCAAGCTTCTGCGAGATGGCAAAATCGTCAGGGCTATAGGTTTGTGCCATGGTGATCTGGGCATAGGCCTCTTCCAAACGTCCCACCTGGTGCAAGAGCCCGGAATAGAGCACATGAAACTCTACCGCATTTTCATTTCCTGCCACATGCCTGGTCACGGCGTCCATCACCTCCAATGCTCTATCCATCTTGCCCTGGCGCTCCAAAGCCTTTGCGTAATCCACGCCGATCATGGCGTTATCTGGACTCAAGGCGAAAGCCCGTTGTAGATTTTTCTCCGCTTCAATAGGATGATTGTCATAGAGATTGGCCAACCCAAGACCATGATGATAATCGGCAATTTTATCATTAATGGCGATAGCGGCGCGGTAATGATCCATGGCAATGCCGTAATTACTGCTTTGCATGTTGCATTTACCCAGAAGCCCGCGCACCCGGTCGAGTCCGGCCGATGGATACTTGGTTAACATCAACTGCAGATGAGATTCTGCCGCACGGTATTGGGCTAGCTGATACTGCATTTCTCCGATCTTCAGGTCATCCTCAAAACCAGGACTGATTGCCACGATTTCCTGATATTCACTTAGGGCATCTTCATAATCGCCTCTGGCCTCGTATGAAGCTGCCAGGTAGCGAGAAATCTCCTCATCCCTGCCATACTTGCGTTCATAATGATCTGCTTCGTTGATCACCCCGCTGAAGTCATTTGCTAGATAGTGCAGTGAGATAAATTGCTTAAACAAGCTCTGAGTGGTTTGATAGCCCACACCCTGCAGATATCTCACTCCCCCCAGATAGTTTAGAGTGATCTTGTAGATGTTTACAGCCTTCAGGGCAATAGTTTCCGAAGTGCCCAGTATGGAAGAAGCTGCCCTCAATTCACTCAGGGCTCTCTCATAATCCTGGTTTTCGACATAGCGATCCGCCTCGGCAATATGACACTGAACGATTTCGGAATCGATTCTGGCATCTCTTATACCAGCTTGGGATTCTCGGAAAGCCTCCGCCGCGTCCAGATAACGTCCAATCCCGTAAAGATACCGGGCATAAGAGAAGTGATCCTGTACCCCTTCGCTCATCATGCCTTCTTTGCCATCGTCGGCTACGGGGCAGATTTGGTAGCTCAGCAATTCAGTAGGGGGATATTGAACCTCGTAGCGTGCTTCATTCACGCGGTGGACCATGGTTTGTTCACGTCCTGTGCTTTTCACGATCCAATTGTGGATACCTGGGCTCTGCTCCCAGGAAAGCATCACCTTCAGATCATCGGTCAAAGCAAGCCTGATGCTCTGCGCACTATCCAGAGCTGCATAGAAATTCAGGTATCGAGAATTCTTAGCCTTGGCATCCATGATGGCCAAACGCTGTTTAGCTGCGTCATAACGGATCAAAAAGACTGCGGCAAAATGAGGGAACTCAGCTGTGGAGCTCTTGGTGAAATAGGTGTATTCTCTCACATTGCCCTTGTAAATACGTAGTTTCTGCCCGGCTTTTTCCAGCACCGCCATTCTACCGTCCATGATCAGATCAAAACTGCTGATACCCTCTTTCAGCTCAAGTACATGGCTCATCTTTTTACCGTCCTTGAGATTCATCCTCATGATCGCGTTGTCGCTAGTGAGGCAGAACAGCTCCTCACCGGAAGTCCTCAGCAAAACCGGGCGTTGGATCTGTTTGAGCAGGGGGATGTTCCTTACAAAGGTCTCATATTGATTGAAGACGGCAATGCGGCGATTGGCAGTATCTGCGATGTATATAAGGCCATCACTCGCTGCTACTATTGACTTGGGACTCGATAGTCTGCCATCTTGATTACCCTTCTGGGCAAAGCTCTTTTGGTATGCCCCGGTAGCCGAGTCAAAGACATGGACTTTGGAAGCCTTGGAATCCAACACATAGAGCTTTGCTCCAGCCACAGCCAGAGCGCTGAACTCACTAACCTTCTTATCCTTGAGGCTGGCCAGATGGATCATAAAGCGTGTAGATCCGTCGCGATTCTGACCCACGATGGCTGGACCGGGTTTGACCTTGCTATTGGGCATTTGAGCTTTTACTATACGGTAGATTGCGTTACCATCAGCCACAAAATCTGTAGCAACAGGCTCAGTGGTTTGTTCCAATGAGGGGCGCACCGTGTATGTGGGGCGCTGTATGGTCAGGCTTGAGCTATGCTCAGTATCCTGGAAGAAATGAGTCGACTGTTGTTTCGTGTCGTATATGGCGATAAGCGAAGAGGATTCGTGCTTGGAGCATTTCAGGATGGCAGGAGCCTCAAAGTTACCGGGAGCAGGCGAGCGATTCAAAGATCCAAAGCGGGTATCAGGGATTGCCTGTGCGGCGGAATTGAGTTTGGATACGCTGACCGGAGCGCTATTTAGTACATGGATATCGCCCCAGGCATTCACAGCCAGATCAATGATGAAATTTGGATATTTCTCGATATTGGATACTGGAGAGCGGGATTTTCTCACTAGGTTCAGATCGAAACTTACTATTTCGCTGCTTTTATTACCATGTTGCAACACACGGATGATCTGATCTTCACCCAAGCTCATGGAAACGGGATTATCCAGATTGGCCGTTGCCATCAGCATACCTTCTTTGGAAAAGGCATACAGCTTCATGCCGTCCATCACGTAGATAAAGCCCTGATAGTTAACCAGAATGCGTTTTGCCTTTTTGAAAGCAAGTTCCTTGGCCCCTCTGGTCTTGATTTGCGCGTGTAACTCCCCATTGCTCTGATAGATACTAATCGTATTGGCTTTTGCATCCAAAAGATAAACCAGGCTGTCCACCACCACGAGATCCACAATCTTGGATTTGGCTGAAAACTTGATCCCGCTGGATTGCCAGGTACCCTGCAGCAAGTCGTAGATCAATACTTCTGAACGAACCTCATCAGCAGTATATAGATTGGTGCCGACAAACGTCATGGCGGAGATTTTCAGCGGAGCTGTCTTTGAACCTGATTGACGTCCCATCGGCTGTGGATAAGCCGTCAGCAGACAGCAGAGTGAGATTAGTAAAACAATTAAAAGTCCTACGCGTTTCATATCAACTCCCTTAGATGCATTGTGGGTAGTCTATAAAAGAGTGTATTTGTTGTCAAGTAGAAATCGGGCTCATAGGTTTGGTGGAAATCAGTATAAAGTCTCACTGAAAATTGCAAATCGTCTCACCGAAAATTGCAAGCGTATCACTGAAAATTGCAAGAAAGTATCACCGAAAATTACAATAAAGTATCATCGAAAATTGCAAGCTCATCCCGCTATTCTATCATCAAAAAAACTTAGGGATCATCGGGCGGTGTCTCCTTGTGTCGTATGGCATTGTTTAGAAGGGCAGGGCAAGCAACTGGTACTTGGCGAGGTCGGCATCGAAGTTATTACCGATGGTAATTGTAATGATGATCTCGGTTCCATTCTGTTTGATATCATTGACGTAGAGGAAGCAATTGCATTGGTTTGTCAGGATGATGTGGGGTATGGTCTCGTATTCTTTATCCAGCTTGTGACTGATGTACTTATCATCCCTGCAGCTGGCAGGTGATGCCTGTGTGGTATCTCCTACTCCTGTATCCTGATTATGCAATTCATATAGAAGCTTGGAGAGGGGCAGCTTGAGGCTGGTATCCAGATGATTCAGGGTTATGGCTTCATTGGCAATCTTGCTGCCCGTAACAACTCCGTCCAGGATGTGATTGCCGTAGATACAATCATTCTGCAGTCCCCTGGCATCGAGCTTCCCGATCGTGCAGGTCTTACCACTGAACTGGCCTTGAGTATTGCCTACGTTGTCCCATATCTCATAGAAACCACAGTCGGCTTCGTCTTCGATTCCGATCTGAGCTCCAGCAAACGATTAGCAAGGAGACTGAACTTCTCAGCTTCTACCGAGACCTGCCGCTCCGCATCTTTGATCTCATCTTTCATGCTCCTCTGAGCAGTGGTAACCTCATCCGTTTTCATGGAAGCCGCAGCAAGTCCAAAGCCAAGTGCAGACAATGTGTTCTAATAGCCCAAATGGGTGATAATAGAAAATCCAATAAAAAAGACAGTAATGATGCTCAGTGAGAGCATTATAAACTACACCAAACAAAAAAAGGAGAAATCATGACTAGAAATAAGGTTCT
>JAGOKK010000145.1 GCA_017994635.1 Candidatus Cloacimonadota bacterium
TTCACCCAGGATGTATTCCATCCGCCAGGGTGAATAGAGGTATTGCTTAGTCATAATCCTCTTCGTCAATCACTTTGCTGCCAAAATCCAGAATCTCTCGCTCCTTGATGAAGCTATCTACCACGACGTTGTGTCCCAACAAGATGCAATGCTCGTTGATAACGGCGTTTTCCAAATAGCAATTGGACCCTAAAACAGCTCCCTGGCTGATGGAGCTCTTACCCTTTAATACGCAACCCTGCCCAATCTCCACGTCGGCTTCGATCTCCACGTCGTCTCCGATGTAGATGGTGGCGGGATTGTGCATCATTACGCCGCTATTCAGCCATTTCCTGCGGACTTTATCCACATACACATCTTCCAACTGAGCGAGCTGCTCCTGAGAGTTTACCCCGGAAACCTCCATTAGATCTTCCAGGATCACGTTCGATACTTTCTCTCCCGCTTGGTAGAGGATACTCAGAGTGTCGGTAAGATAATACTCGTGTTGCTCGTTATCGTTGCTGATCCGGGATAGAGCATCAAAGAGCCTGGTTTTATCGAAGCAGTAAATACCGGTATTAAACTCGCCAATCCTGCGCTGCTCCTCATTGGCGTCCTTGTACTCCACGATCCCGCAGATGTTCCCACGCTCGTCGCGCAGCATTCTACCGTATTTGCCGGCATCTTCCAGGACTGCGGTCAGTACGGTGGCGGCGGCGCCAGTGGCCTTGTGCTCATTATGAAGCTTTCGCACCGTATCGGCACTGAGGAGTGGCACATCTCCACACAGGATCAGGACATCTCCCTGGAAATCTGTCAGACTCTTTTCTGCCATCATCACGGCGTGACCCGTGCCAAGCTGTTCAGTCTGTTCCACAAATACCAGGCGATCGTCTTCATCCAGGCAGGATATCACAGTTTCCTTTTTCCAGCCCACCACTACTGATATTCTTTCGGCATTCAGGGCCAGGGCTGTATCCACTACACGTTGCACCATTGCTTTGCCAGCGATGGGAAAAGTTACTTTGGCTCGCTCGGATTTCATCCGGGTGCCCTTACCGGCAGCAAGTACTATCGCTGCTAGTGCTTTCATTTATTTCCTCCGGGTGAGCCAAGTGCTTCCAGCAGCTCACTCATAGTCTTATGATATACGGGATGCATCTGCTCCGGAATCAATTCGCAGAGCAGCTTCAGGGCAAATTCCCTATTATGAAAGTCGTAATGTGGTATCCCAAGAAGCTCCGTTTTGATCACCAGATCTCCGGCCAGGAGGATGTCGATATCAATGCGGCGCGGACCCCATTTGAAGCCCCTGATCCTGCCTCTTTGCTCTTCAATGCTCTGAAGACGGAGTAGTAAAGCGTCCGGTGCTAGCTGGCTTTCTACTTCCAATACCTGATTGCAAAAATCATCCTGTTTTTCGTAGCCATAGGCTTTGGTGATGGCCATAGACGACTTTCGGAGCAGGGTGATATCTTCTTCTGCTGCGATCAGATCCACAGCTTTGTTGATCTGCAGTTCTGGCACATCCATGTTCGATCCCAGGATCAGGTGATAGATCACGTTCGAGTCCTTTGCACTTCCACTTCCACGCTCTTCAGGCTGCCTTGAATGGGTACGGAGGGTTTCTGGATACAGATTTTTACTTCCATTATGGGTGGGTAGCCGTAGAGCAGCTTGTTGGCAATGGCATTGGCGCAGTTTTCCAAAAGCTGAAAGTGCTGCTGCCGATCCTCCATGATGTCCCGAACATCTTCGTAAACTTTGGTGTAATCTACAGTATCTTCCAGGTTGTGGATTTTAGCATCCAAAGCAGGATCTGTGTACAGAGTGGCAGACACGATGAACCGCTGTCCCAGGCGGCGCTCTTCGTCGTGGACTCCATGAAAGCCATAAAAAACCATTTCATTTAGACGTATCTTCAAATCTTCCTCGCGATCTCGACCTTTATTTTGCCACCCAATAAGCGGTCGCAAAGCTTCAATATTAAAAAGCTAAGCGCCATAAAGGCAAAAGCAAACAATATGCTGATCAATTCAGAGAACCACAAGCTCGCTAGGATGAATCCCAAAAAGAGAAAGAACACTGGGAGCCCGAAGATGAGCATGCTTGCCATGATCCTTCCGCCTTCTGCCACATATAGCTCCACTTTGTCACCCACGGCCAGATGTAATTCACTTTGGAGATGAAACACGGAGGGCGTACTCTTGGAAAAACACATCCCCCGCAGCGCGCAGGATTTACATCCCCCTCCTCTCTGTATTTCCACGCTCACAGCATTGCCCCTTATCGCCGTAACGATTCCCACATCTTGCTGTTCTTCACTCATTTGCCGTCTCTCAGAATGCTTTGGATGATATTGGTGCTGGAAAGCCCTTCGCTAAAGCCAAGGCTCTTTACCTGTCCTCCTCTGGCCTGCACAATGTCCGAACCCACGATGCTGGTAACAGGCCAGTCACCGCCTTTTACCAGAATGTCGGGCTTCAGAGCTTTGATCAGCTCATAGGGAGTATCTTCTGCAAAGATGCACACATAACTGATGGATTCCAGGGCAGCAAGCACTACAGCGCGTTCATCCTGCTTGTTGATGGGCCGGGATGGGCCTTTGAGGCGCTGTACGGAGCTATCGCTATTGAGACCCAATACCAGGATGTCGCCCAAAGCCCTGGCTTCCTCCAGATACAGCACATGACCCGCGTGCAGCAGATCAAAACAGCCATTGGTGAATACCACTTTACGCCCCTCAGCTCTTGGATTCTTCAGGCTTTCCAGGAGGGCGGGCAAGGTAAGGATCTTATCGCGTAGCATGAATGTATTCCAGAATCTCAGCGGCAGAAGCACTGGCTGTTCCCATCTTGCCGCAAACGACTCCCGCAGCGTAGCTGGCAAAGGCTGCAGCATCAGCGATTTCCGCTCCGGCGGCATAGGCCAGACTGAGCGCGCTGATCACAGTATCCCCGGCACCGG
>JAGOKK010000146.1 GCA_017994635.1 Candidatus Cloacimonadota bacterium
CCCGCATTGGCGAAGTTTTTACGGGAATGCCGGCATGGAAAGCTGGCCTGCAGGAAGGCGACATTATCCTGGCTGTGGATAGCGTTGCGGTAAGCGATTGGTACGATATGCGCGAGCGGATTATCGCTTCCGAGGGCAATGATGTACTGGTGCAAGTACAGCGCAAGGATGATCTCTTTACGCGCAGGATCCCTCTGCAGGATACCCTCACCGGTGATGATGAGAGAATGATCGGCATCATGCAATACCTTCCGGTAAAACAAACCATCCGCTACACCCCTGTTGAGGCCATACAGTACGGCAGTCTTTCCACCTTCGGTTTCATTTCCATGCAATACTCCGGACTCTTTCGCCTGGCTCAGAAACCCTCTGAGCTGAAGAACAACGTTGGCGGTCCGGTGATGCTGGTAAGCATGGCAAATGACGTTGGCAGCCGTGGCATCAGCAGCATCCTGCTCTTCTTTGCCTCAATCTCGTTGATCCTGATGATCATGAACCTCTTGCCCATCCCCATCCTGGATGGTGGGCACATCATGTTTTTCATCATTGAGGGCATCATTGGTAAGCCGGTATCCATCAAAGTACAGGGCATTGCGCAGCGGATCGGGTTTGCACTTCTGCTTTGGCTGATGCTTTTCGCTTTTTATGCAGATATCTCCCGCTTGATCAGCCGCATGATATCGCTGAGGTAGCTCATGGCGTTTTCTTACACTCTTCAAGCCCAATCCGGCAAGGCCCGTGCTGCAAAGATCTGCACCAATCACGGCGAGATTCACACTCCCGTCTTTATGCCTGTGGGCACACTGGGCACGGTGAAAGCTATGAGCCCGCACGAGCTCAAAGAGACCAATGCGCAGATCATCCTGGGCAACACCTATCACCTTTACATGCGGCCGGGGCACGAACTGGTAAAAAAAGCCGGCGGATTGCACAAATTCATCAATTGGGACCGGCCAATGCTGACCGACAGCGGCGGATTCCAGGTGATGAGCCTGGCAGCGTTGCGCAAGATCACTCGCGACGGCGTGAAGTTCCGCTCCCACATCGATGGCAGCCTGCACTATTTTACCCCTGCTTCAGTGATCGGCATCCAGGAGGCTCTCGGCGCTGATATCATTATGAGTTTCGATGAATGCCCGCCCTATCCGGCCACCCGCGACTATGTGGACAAATCGCTCACCACGACGCTGCGCTGGGCTGAAGAAGGATTGAAAGCCTTTGATAATCACGACAATCAGGCACTATTTGGCATCGTGCAAGGTGGAGTATACGACGACCTTAGGGAAAAATCCGCACTCGCTCTGATCGATATGGATTTCCCGGGATACTCCATTGGCGGTCTGGCTGTAGGGGAAGAAAAGGCCGATATGTTCCGCATCACCGCTTTTCTGGACGACATCCTGCCTCGCCATAAACCCCGCTATCTGATGGGAGTGGGCACGCCCACCGACCTCTTGATCAATATCGGCAACGGCGTGGATATGTTCGATTGTGTGATGCCCACGCGAAACGCGCGCAAGGGATCCATCTTTACTCGTCACGGCAAGATGATCATCAAAGCAGCCCGTTACAAAGAGGATTTTCGTCCCATCGACGAGGAATGCTCCTGCTACACTTGCACCCATTTCAGCCGTGCCTATGTCCGGCATCTGATCACCATGAACGAGATTCTGGGTATGCGCCTGGCCACCATCCACAGCTTGCATTTCTATCAGGAACTAATGGCGATGGCGCGCGCTGCCATCTTTGAAGACCGCTACGCCGATTTCCTGGCGGAGATGCTGCCAATATTGGATAGGATCGTGATATGAAACCACTTGCGCTTATTCTCACCATTTTTCTTTCTCTTATTCAACTTGCAGCGTACAATCCCGAGTATCTTGACCATAGCGAAAATCCCCCGCTGACACCGATCGAGTATCGCAGACCGGGGTTTTGGATCGCCCGCCATCATGCTCCTGACAGCTTGATCTTGGCACCTCAGGAGATTGAGGATTTCAATGCGCGCGTTCTGCGCCTGGGGCAGATCTACAATATGACCTTTTCCCGCTATGACACACAGGGCTGGGGATTTGCCGAGATGATGACCGCCAATCTCAGGTATGCCCGCGCCAAAGCAGAGTATCATCTGGATGGCAGCAGGATTGACAAGGCTTTTTGGGAACAGCTATCTGAAAACATCGACGTAAAAGCGTTCCGCGCCACTGCCCGTCCCCGCTTTGCCTTTCCCATCCGCTTCACCAGTCAGCGCATTATTCCCACCTCCGAGGCCATCCTGGAGCTTGCCGGCGATCCCGATTTCGATTACGCGCAAAATAGCGGCGCAGACATCGGGGATCCCACGATCATCTTTCATGAATCCCGAGATGGTAAGTGGCTCTTTGGCTACAATCGAGCCTCTGCGGGCTGGTATCCGAAAGAGGATATGTGTCTATTGGAACTGGAAGACTGGCAAGCATATAAAGATACCAAAAGCGTTGTAGTAACTACTTCAAACAAGAGCGATCTCTGGTTGAACAAAGAAGCCACGGATTTTTACGGCTTTATCCGCATGGGAAACAGCCTCCCGCTACTGGGCATTGAAGGGGATTATTACAAGGTCGCCCTGCCCTCGAGCGCGCCAAATGCAGCCTATATCCACATCCGGGACGCCCATCCCGGCTTTCTGCCCTATACTGCCCGAAACCTCTATAATCAAGCTTTCAAACTGCTGAATACACCATACGGCTGGGGTGATATGAATGGCGAATACGACTGTTCCGGCATCATCAAACAGATCTTTCAGTGCTTTGGCATCTATCTGCCCCGCAATGGCAGCCAACAAAGCGTTTCCGCCATCAAGATACACCAGTTCAAGGAAGAAATACCGGATGCGAAAGAAAGGCTGATCGTGGAAAAAGCCCTTCCCGGCATCACTCTGCTGCGTTTCCCCGGGCACATTATGC
>JAGOKK010000057.1 GCA_017994635.1 Candidatus Cloacimonadota bacterium
GCTAGTTTTATCCGCTCAAACATGGACATCAAACGTGCGGCTGAAATCATCCTGGAGACCCTTCCCGTATGTTCATATCGCCATATCGGTTACAGTACATTCACCATCATTGATGCTAAATACAATGGCCATATCCGCATCATCGAGCACGATAATCCACCTTACGCACTCTTGCGTGAGGGTGAGATCGTAAGACTGCAAAAGCAGGAAATTCCCATCAAGACCTTCCGCAAGAGCCATCTGTACTACTCAGAATTTGTCCTCGAGCCTGAAGATCGTATCGTTTACTATTCTGACGGAGTTAGTCAATCGGGCATGGGCTTGCCTCATTTGCCCTTGGGTTGGCAGGAAAAAGGCGTGGAAGCATACCTCCTCTCAATGCTAAAGGGAAACAAACATATCTCCGCAGGTGAGATATCCAAGCGTGTTGCATTAAAAGCGCGTGAGTATGACGGTAATAACTCTGCAGATGACACTACCTGTGCGGCACTCTACCTGCGGAATCCCCGCAGGACATTACTGCTCACGGGGCCTCCATATAAGAAAGAGCATGATCCCGTGATGACCCAGATCGCGAGTGACTTCAGCGGTCGCAAGATTATCTGTGGAGGCACCACTGCGGCCATCATCTCTCGTGAGTTGAACATCCCGATCAAAGTAAACCTCAAAGAGATCAGAAATGGGGGAGAGATACCTCCCACAGCGGATATGCCCGGTTTTGATCTTGTTACTGAAGGCACCATCACCCTTTCTCGAGCTCTAAGTAGCCTGGAAGAAGATGCCGTGATCGATGAAATGCCGGATAATGCCGTCAAACGCCTGATGCGCATCCTTATCGATAGCGATATCATCGAGTTTGTGGTGGGTACTAAGATAAACGATGCCCATCAGGATCCCGCACTGCCCAAGGATCTGGAGATACGCCGCAACCTCATGAAGCAGATGAGTAATGTGTTGGAGCACAAGTATCTCAAATCTACCAAGATGCTCTTTGTTTAAGTCTTGACTGTGCTCACATCTCTGTTTCTGACTCTTGTATATGTCACGAGCAACACCGATCGCTCGTTATCTCTGTAGTTACTATCGGAACCAGCACTCTAGACATGGAACAATGCACTGGGAACTAAGCACCAGGAACTGGCAGATACATCTCCAACCGTTTCAAGCATTCATCCAGACCCAGGATGTTGAAAGTGGCAGCTAGATCAGGGCCGTGACTTTGGCCGATAAGGGCCAATCGAAGTGGAGTATAAAATGCTTTCCCTTTGATGCCAAGTTCCGAGATCCCGTTTTTGGTCAGCAGGTTTACCGCTTCCGCATCATTGAGATCAATGGATGGCAGATTGGCATGGAACCAGCTGAGGACCTTTACTGAAGCTTCTTCCTTCAGCATGGTGGCTTCTGCAGGAGTTTCAGGGCAAAGGAAAGGTCTGGCATATTCGGCTAGTTCGGGCAGCAGGGTACAGCGCTCGCGAGCTGCTTTGATGATGGCCAGGTATTGCTCGTCATCGCGCAGATGTAGATTGGTAAAGTACTTGCGAGCTCTTTCCGCGATACTGTGCAAGGGGAGGGATCGCAGGTAATGCCCATTCATCCAATCCAGTTTGGAGAGATCAAAGATGGCTCCAGCTTTATTCACGCGATCAAGACTGAAGGCTTCAGCAAGTTCTTCCAGATTGTAGATTTCCCTGTCATCGGCAGAGTGCCAACCCAGGAGCGCGACGAAATTCAGTAGTGCCTCGGGGAGATAACCCTTTTCCAGGTAGCTTTCCACTGAGACATCATTCATGCGTTTGCTCAGTTTGCTGCGATCGGCATTGAGAATGAGGGGGAGATGCACCCACTTTGGTGGTTGCCAGCCAAAGCATTGATAGAGCCAGATATGCTTCGGGGTTGAGGATAACCATTCTTCGCCACGGATCACATGGGATATCTGCATGTAATAATCATCCACAGTGGCTGCCAGATGATAGGTGGGGAACCCGTCGGATTTGATCAACACCTGATCGTCCGATTGGGAAGCATCCATCTCTACATGGCCGCGGATTACGTCGTCGAAGGCAAAACGGTGATTATCTGGCATCTTTAGCCTGATCACGTGGGGAGTTCCTTTTGCCAGGTGTTCGGCGATTTGGGCTTCCGTTAGTGCCAGACAGCGGCGGTCGTACTTCACAAATTCACCCCTGGCCTGCTGCTCATCACGCATGTGGCTAAGGGTTTCGGGGCTGCAGAAACAACGATAAGCGTGGCCTTTCTCCAGCAGAATATTCGCCTGCTCATGATACAGAGCCAGTCGTTCAGACTGAGTATATGGCGCAAAACCACCCCCCACCATGGGGCTCTCATCAAAGTCGATACCCAGATTATGCAATGTGGTTACCAGGCTTTCTGCGGCTCCTGCCACTTCACGGTTCTGATCGGTATCTTCGATGCGCAGGATGCACTTTCCACCACTATGGCGGGCAAAAAGATAATCGTACAAAGCGGTACGCAGGCCACCGATATGTAGATATCCAGTGGGACTGGGGGCAAAGCGAACTCGGATATCTGTCATTGACAAAGCTCCATAAAGCGATTAAAATGCTCGGTAAGGTCCATCCTTACCAGCCGGTAATGCGGATCGTAATGCTCGTGAAAACGCTTGGAATGTGAATAGATCAATCCCTTCTGAGCTGCTGAACTGAGCTCATCCCAAGTCTGAGGATCCCCGGGGATCAGCTCTTGCAGCAAGGATTGATGTTGGCTCCAACAGCCAAAGAAATCCTGAGGATTATCATCGTATGCATGAGCGGAGGCCAATACCCAGTGTGCAAGGCACTCTATCTTGCTATCACGGTCAGAAAGATTTGTATCTACATACAATGCACTGAGGCTGAGTCTGGTATATATCTGCCCAATTTGTTGATAATGAGGCTCGTAAGATCTGTTCATCTGCCACAGTTCAGAAGAAATCCTGAGCTTGAGCTGCCCCAGATCGCGGATGAGGTGAAAAGGGCCAAAAAGGGCCTGATAGAGTAGTTTGTAGATATCCACTGGTTCGCATTCGGGATGAACTGCCAGCTCGGATAAAACGAGCTGCTGCACTTCTTCGGTGCTTATTTTATTGGCTTTCATATACTTTGACTCCGCATTTATATATAGCAAGTACTCTACGCTCTTCTAGATGGGGTGCTTGGGACAGGTCATAATTCATCACACTAAAATCGGCGTCCAGACCTGGCTTGATAGCTCCGCGACGACCTTCATCGTGGGACAGCCATGCAGCATTCTTTGTATAGATGGTGACAGCCTGATGGGCTGATAATGCTTCTTTGGGGTTATGATGGTTGATAAGCGCATCAAGAGAGAGATTGATATCCAGGGGAGTCACATACCAATCCGATGACCCTGTAACAGGGATGCCGTTTCTAAGCATGGTTTGATAGCGGTTCATCACGCGGGAGCGCTCCAAACCCAGAGCATTGGAATAGAATCCGCCATCTCCACCCCAGTATAGATCAAAGGCAGGCTGCATCACGGGTACGGCTGATGATGCTTTGATATGGTTGATCATCACGTCTTCAGTCAATTCGCAGTGGATGAGTTGGTGACGAAGATCCTTGAAATCGGTGTTGGCAAGCTCCAGATAGACATTGTTAATCTGATTGATAGCCCTATCACCGATACAGTGAACGGCTACCTGCATATTGTACCGGTGTGCTTTGCTGATGAATGAACGCCAGAAAAGGTCGCTCTGATACAGTGTTCCGCGGATGGGCAGTCCTTGATAGGGCTCAAACATGGCGGCTGTGTAGCTACCGATGGAACCATCCGCCAGGATACATCCACCGATGCGATCTGCTCCGACCTCCAAGGCTGCTTCGATATTAAAGCTTTGGGGATATAGGATATAATCGATGGGGAAATCCTTCAGGTGTTTTTTGAGTAGCCGGTAGTGACCGATGCTCTCATTGGCATCGCCCACCATCGTGTGGATAGTGGTAAAACCGCCCTTTAGAGCAGCATTGGCTGCGGCGTGGTAACTCTCCAGAATGTGCTCGTCATCCAGCGTGTTATGGAACCAATGCACCGTCTGATCGTTATCGACCGACTTGAGGATCTCATCGGTACAACGCGGCTTTTTCCCTGCGCCGGCGAGGCTGTTGCACGCACAGCTGTTGATCATACAGGAGTGTCCATCCATTCTGCGCAGGATAAGGTTTCGATCCGGCAATACTTTATCCAATTCTGCGCGAGTGGGGAAGCGCTTTTCTTCCAGTTTCATCTCATCGAAGTTCCATGCGAAGAGATGTCCCATCGCTTTATCCTTACCCGCGGCAATCAGTTCCTGGACTTGAGCGATAGACCTGGCCTCACCCAGATCGACGCCAAGAGAATAGAGTCCGCCTTCAAAACTGTGAGTATGAGTATCAATGAAGCCAGGATAGACCCATGCCCCTTTAAGATCAACAATATCATGCTGCCCAACATCTTCAGGAATTTCGTCCAGTAGAGCGGCTATCTTGCCATCCTCCACCAAAACAGCCTTGATGCCGTTATCAAAGCCGTTATCCAGATAAAAGTGTCCGCCAACCATCAGTATCATAGTAGCCCGTTTTTCCTCATCTTTTGGATCATTGTATAAAACTTGCGGATGGGGAAGCCCATCACGTTAAAGTAGCAACCATCAATGCTTTCAATGAACTGGCTGCCAAGGCCTTGTATGCCATAAGCACCTGCTTTGTCCATTGGCTCTCCGCTTGCCACATATTCTTGTATCTCAATGTCAGATAATGCACCAAAGCGCACCTGACTCCTTTCGTAATCGCAAATGGAAATGGTCTCTGTCCTCAGGCAGATGCCGGTGATGACAGAGTGTTCGCGTCCACTTAGCTTTCGTAAATACTGTGCTGCCTGCTCGGAACTATCAGGTTTGCCCAACATGAGATCATCAAGCACTACGATGGTATCTGCAGCCACAATGATATCCCGAGCGGAAGGATCTGGTACCCCGGCAGCCTTATTGGCGGCGTGATGCATGGCAAGAGCGGCTGGATCTTTGTCTAAAAAAGGTTCTTCCACGTCGCTTACCCGGATCGAAACAGGGATGCCGAGCATATAAAACAGATCCTTGCGCCTGGCAGAAGCCGAAGCCAAGATTATATTATATGATTCTAGTAATTTATGTAACATCAATTTAAGCCTTTGAGTCACGTTGATGGAGATGGGGTTTACGTCAACAAAAATGTACCGTTGAAGAAAAAATAGCTTGCCGGAATAAATGGCTCTAGAAATCCTTGCACCAAAGTAAAAAAAATATACCCAGGAGGATAGTAATGGAACGCGTACACAATTTTAACGCGGGACCCGCTGTTTTGCCAGAAGAAGTTCTGCGCGAAGCCCAAGCGGATTTGTTCAATTACAAAGAGATGGGACTTTCCGTGATGGAAATGAGCCATCGCAGCAAGGAATACCAAGCCATCATCGACGAAACCAACGCTGCGGTTAAACGCATTTACGGAATAGGTGACGAGTACGAGGTGCTATTCCTGCAGGGCGGTGCCAGTATGCAATTCCTGATGGTGCCCATGAACTTTGCCCACGAAGGAAAGGTAGCGAACTACATCCACACCGGTGTCTGGAGCAAGAAAGCTATCGCTGAAGCCAAAAAGATCGGAAAAGCTACGCATCTGGCTGCATCAAGTGAGGATAAGAGCTTCAGCTATATCCCCAAAACTCACGAGC
Source organism: Candidatus Cloacimonadota bacterium (assembly GCA_017994635.1). Lineage (GTDB taxonomy): Bacteria > Cloacimonadota > Cloacimonadia > Cloacimonadales > Cloacimonadaceae > UBA5456. The sequence continues at coordinate 5,725 of JAGOKK010000057.1, forward strand.
TTTCCGATAATCCTGCCTATGTGCATATCACTACAAACAACACAATCTATGGTACAGAATGGCATCATGATCCAGTAGTAAAAGCAGGAGTTCCCTTGATCGCTGATATGAGTTCCAACTTTATGAGCAAACCCATCGAGATCGAGAAATACTCCATGATCTACGCGGGCGCTCAAAAGAACGTCGGTCCCTCCGGTGCGGTAGTCGTAATTATAAAAAAGGACTTCCTGGCCACAGCAGCCAGCGGTTTGCCCTCTATGCTCGATTACAACATCCATGCCAAGAACGGCTCTATGTACAACACACCTCCCTGCTGGACCATCTATATGATCGGTTTGGTACTCAAATGGATCGAGGATATGGGCGGATTGACCAAGGTAGCCACCAATAACCAGGTGAAAGCCAAGTATATCTACGATGCCATCGATGCCTCCAACGGCTTCTATAAAGGCACAGTTGTTCCTGAAGATCGTTCTCTGATGAATATCACCTTCCGCATGAACACCGAAGAACTGGAAGCGCTGTTCATCTCCGAAGCCAAGAAAGCTGGAATGATCGGACTCAAGGGCCATCGTGATGTTGGCGGATGCCGTGCCAGCACCTATAATTCACTGCCTCTTCCGGCCGCACATGCGCTGGCTGAATTCATGAAAGAATTCATGAAGAAGCACGGGTAATATAACTATAAATCACATTATGTGCCCTTCTCAGCCGCGATATTCAGCTTCTGGGAAGGGCGCGCTTTTATTCTGAGGATTATTATGTCGATACTATCCCTCATGCTCCAGGGCGGCATTTTGATGTATGTGCTGCTGTTGATCTCCATCGCTGTTTTGGGAATCACGATTGAGAAATACCGGCAATTAGCCACGGTAAAAAGGGCTAATCGAGCCATCTCTGATGCCCTGGTAGAACACACAACCGATCTGAAGACTCTGGTAGATCTACACACCACCAGGAGCCCCATTGCCAGAATGCTGGGCAAAGTTATGAAGAATCACACAAATGATAAAGAACTGGTGGTACAGAGCATGGAAACTGCGGCGAATTACGAGCTTCACCGCTTGGAAGCTGGTATGGCCTGGTTGAGTACCTTTGCCGCGATTGCGCCCCTGATCGGCTTCCTGGGCACAGTGATCGGGATGGTGCAAGTATTTATGAACATCGAGCATCAGAGCAGCGCCGGGATCGACATCAATATCCTTGCCGGTGGCATCTGGGTAGCTCTGCTCACTACGATCGGCGGACTGATTGTGGGCATCATCACCATCGTGTTTTACAATGACATCCTGCAAAGGCTGGAGCACATCCTCCACGATATGCAGGACGCCGCCACCGAGTATCTGGTGAACTACAGCAAGGTACAATGAAACTGCGTCTTTCAAAACAAAAGATCAGTAGCACCATGATGATATCCATGACGGACGTGATCTTTCTCCTCTTGATTTTCTTGCTGATAGCGTCCAACTTTGCCAGCCAGACCGGCATCCCCGTACGTCTACCCGGCTCATCCACCTCCGAGCGTCAAACCATGCATACCATAAACATAAAGTACTATAAAGGCGCGGAAGTCTTTTACAACGAGATGGAAACTGACCTAACTGAGCTCAGGGTCTTATTGAAAGCCGATTTTGTGGATAACACCCAGGTCGTCCGCATTTCTGCAGAGCAGGATATCCCCTTGCAGGAATTGATCAATCTGATGGATCTCATCCGCGCCAGCGGTTACGAAAAGATATTTGTAGCCACGCTGAGGGAGACTGACTGATGCGCCAGACCCGGCGGGGAAGCAGTTCTATGGCATTATCGGTGGTATTGCATCTGCTTATTCTGCTGATACTGGCTTTCTTTTATACAAATCCACAGGAACAGACGATCTGGCATGAGTTTGAATGGTTCAGTGATGAACTTCGCGATGCAGACCTTCCTTCAGAGATTTCTCGAGAAGAGGAATTGAATCCTGCTCAGCCCAGAGATGGGGAGCAGCAAAGAGCTCCCATGGCTATAGAGAATGCGGAAGCACCAGCCACGTCCAGTACCCTGATCGAAGCCCCTGTGATCGACGACAATGAGATCGACAGCCACCCCGGCAACGCAATTAATTCACCTCATATTGCTTACACCGTACCTGGCGTCAATTCTGCAACCGATGGCGGATCATCATATAATTCATCCCTTGTGTCAGGCTCTGCTGAAGCATACATCATCCGCCAGAGTCCACCCCGCATTTCTGCAATCATGGATGATGAGGTGCTCTTTGATTTTAAGCTGTCCGAATCAGGAAAAGTAATCATGAGTAGCGTTTCTGTGATCTCATACCGCCAGTCGACCCATTGGGAAGCCATCCGCAAGGAAATGCCATCCTGGCGTTTCGGTTTCAAGGGCAGATACAATTCTGAACGAGTTTATCGGATGCGCGTAGTCTTTAAGGTAAATTGATCATGTTGGACAGCTTAACAAAGCCACGTATCATGGGCATTTTGAATGTCACCGATGATTCATTTTCCGATGGTGGAAAATGCCTGAATCCGGAAGTGGCTGTTCGTCACGCGTTACAAATGCTCGATGCCGGCGCTGATATCATCGATATCGGAGCAGAGTCAACCCGCCCCGGAGCCAGAACTGTCTCTGCCACAGAAGAGTGGGAGCGTTTGCATCCTGTGATATCTGGTATCCTTGATCAGGCACCCAGTTGCTACATCTCTATCGACACTCAGAAATCGTATGTGGCAGAGCGTGCGATTGATCTGGGGGCCAGGATGATAAACGATATATCGGCTCTGGAGTACGATCCCGAACTCAGCTTCTTATTGGCGGAGCGAAGCTCCATCGATCTTGTTCTGATGCACATGCAAGGCAGACCAGAGAATATGCAAATCAATCCCCATTATACAGATGTGGTAACAGAAGTAAAGCATTATCTCATAGAACGTCTGCATTACGCCGAACAGCAAGGTATTAGCGCTCAGCGTATATACCTGGATCCCGGTATTGGCTTTGGAAAGAGCTTGGAGCACAACCTCGCTTTACTGGCCAATCTGGATGTGTATCAAGGCTATCAAGTGCTTTTGGGAGCATCGCGCAAGAGCTTCATCGGAAAGATCTGTGACAGTGCGCCCGGACAACGGCTGGGAGGTACTCTGGCTGCTGCTTTGATGGGAATGCTTGCCCCAGTACAGATCATCAGAGTGCACGATGTGTATGAACACTTCCAGTTTTCTACCGTACTGGGCGAATTAGTGAAGTTCAGGAGGCATGACTGATGGGCTTTTTGATCCCTCGTTTCAAAGACATTGTAGATATCATCATCATCGCTTTTTTAATCTACCAGGCCTTGCTAATCGTACGCAAATCGGGTGGTTATCAGGTGCTCTGGGGATTGTCTTTCATCCTGTTTCTATACTTCCTGGCCAGTATTTTTGAGCTAAAAGTACTCTCCTCCGTACTGAGTGGAGTGAAAACCTACTGGATCATGGCGATTGTGATTCTTTTCCAGCCTGAGCTGAGGGCCATCCTATCCCGGTTGAATCTTGCAAAAGAGTTGCAAGGAGCCTTTCAAAGGAACGAAGGTCATTCTCTTTATACTCCCCTTATTGACGCTGTTTCTTCGATGAGTTTCCGCAAGACCGGAGCTTTGATCGTGGTGGAGCGTAAACGCAAGCTCAACGAATATGTGCAGGCCGGAGAGCAGATAGATTCAGGTATATCCATGCGTTTGATCCTAACCATTTTCAACACCAAGAGTGTGTTGCACGACGGCGCTATCATCATCCGGGGAAATCGTATCATAAGCGCAAAGGTGGTGCTCCCGCTATCCAAGAATCCCGAGTATTCGCGCAAACTGGGCACTCGTCACCTCGCCGGCATCGGTATCACCGAGATTTCTGACGCCATCAGCATCATTGTATCGGAGCAAACTGGCCAGATATCAGTAGCGCAGAGCGGGCATCTGAAGAGCAATGTTGCCTTCGAAGAGCTGATGCAGATCATCAGTGACGCGGGAAAATGAAGCGGCCGCTACTGATCGGTATCTCGGGAAATATCGGTTCGGGCAAGAGTAGCTTTTGTGCATTGCTCGAGTCATTTGGAATGAGGGTTATATACGCCGATAAAGTGGCTGAAAAGTATCTCTACGATTTGCAGGATGTATGGGTGCAACGATGGGGAAGCGGCATTCTGAGTGGCGGGGTTCCCGACAAGAAGAAGATCGCCTCCATCGTCTTTGATAATGAGGATGAGCGTTCCTATCTAAACCAGAGAATCCATAGCCTGGTTCTGGAGGATTTCCAGCGCAGCGTTGAGACCTGCGAAAAAGACGTTCTCTGCTTTGAGATCCCCTTACTCTATGAAGGTGGATTGCAGGACTGCTTTGACTACCTGGTCTTGATCTCTGTGAGGCGGGATATTGCCTTGAGCAGAATAGCCAGGCGCGACAAGAGCAGCGATTCCGAAATCATAAAAAGACTTGAGGCACAAATGCCGGACGAAGGAAAGCATGCAGATCTGAAGATCGACAATTCCGGCAGCAGAGCGAAGCTTGAAGCCCAAGCCAGTAGCTTTATCAAATCCATCCCGTCACTTTCATACCGCACTCTACGGCCATTTTGCTGAACTTTTAAGTCCCAGCCATACCAATAATACCTTCCCCCTTGTTTCTACAAATCCACCTGAGGTCATCCCAAACACATCGTAAGCGCGGCTTGGGATGTGTTTGGGATGACCTTGTGATGTGCCCTAGTCTGTAGAGAGCAACAAGCAGGTATGTAAGTGTGAAGCATTCAGGATGGATCAGAATTGAATCCAGAATTAGCTTGACAGGATAGACAAGCTCGCAAATCATACCATTCACGATTTAGAATTGATAGGTTTGATATGTATGATCATAATTTAATTCTCGCTTTACTCAAGCAGGAAGTAGTCCCAGCCATGGGATGTACTGAACCAGCCGCAGTAGCCCTGGCTGCCGCTTATGCTGCGAACGTGATCCCTGGCGAAGTGATAAAAGCCAATGTGAAAGTAAGCCCCGCTGTGCTAAAAAATGGCATGGGGGTTGGCATCCCCGGGACTGGTCTGATTGGGTTGGAGATCGCTGCTGCCCTTGGAATAGTAGTGGCAGAACCCCAGAAACAGCTTCAGGTTTTGGCCGATTTGAACGATGAAACCATAGCTCGAGCCAAACGCATGCTGGATGAGGGAATCCTGGATATCGATTTGCAGGCCTCAGCAGATAAAGTACTGATCGAAGCGATTGTAAGCGACGGTACCAACCGGGCCAGAGCCGTGATCAGATGGCGGCACACCTGGCTACACAAGCTGGAACTGAACTCAGAAGTACTAAAATATCAAGAACTCGGTGAAAACGGAACTGAAGATCTAATCTCAGCCGGACAATTTAAGCTGATAGACTATTATGATTTTGTCACAAATGTCTCTTATGATGATCTATTGAAACTCGATTTGGGTGAGAAGATCAATCGCCGTATCGCCGATTTTGGTTTGGAGCAATCCTCCGGCATATCAGTGGGCAGAATGCTTATGCGTCAGATCGAAGATGGATTGTTAGGCAACGACATGCATCATTTTGCCATGGCCCTAACTGCCGCGGCCACCGATGCCCGCATGAGTGGATGCACTTTGCCCGTGATCTCCAATACCGGAAGTGGCAACCAAGGTTTATCCATCACTCTACCCATCATCGCCGTTTCAGAAAAAATGAAGTCCAGCCACGAGAATACCGTGCGCGCTCTTGCTTTGGGGCATCTCGTGAGCGTGCATATCAAGTATAAAGTGGGAGTACTCTCCTGTCTGTGTGGGTGTCTTTCTGCTGCAGCTGGAGCTGCAAGCGGCATAGTGCTGCTCCTCGGCGGTGACTTTCAAAAGGTGGAATACGCGATCAAAAATATGATCGGAAACACCGCAGGTATGGTTTGCGACGGAGCAAAGGAAGGCTGTTCGTTGAAAGTGGCTACCAATACCTCTGCTGCTGTGCAAGCAGCACTTTTGGCAAACATGGGTAAATGTATCTCGTCCAATGACGGCATCATCGCCGACGATCTGGATGAGACGATCGCAAATCTGGCGCAGTTTGTCAATTCTGGCATGGAAAATGCCGATTCCACCATTCTTTCCATCATGTTAAACAAAAAGAATCATAAAGAGGATTTAAATGTCTGATAGACACTTTCAAGTAGCCCTTGATCCCATTCTGCCCCCTGATCCGGTGTTTGAGCCCCATATCCGTAGAGCTCCAGATCGGGGATTGAACCTGAGCAAGGCAGAGATCAAAACCGCACTGAAGAATGCTCTGCGCTATATTCCGCAAGAGCTTCACAAGGTAATAGCACCAGAATTCTTACACGAATTGAAGACGATGGGGCGCATCTACGGTTATCGCTGGCGTCCTTCCGGCAAGCTTTCCGGGAAACCCATCGATGAATACAAAGGCATCACAGCAGCTAAGGCATTGCAGGTGATGATCGACAACAATCTGGATTTTGAGATTGCTCTATACCCCTATGAACTGGTCACTTATGGCGAGACGGGACAAGTGTGTCAGAACTGGATGCAGTACCGCCTGATCAAAAAGTATCTCGAAGTGATGACCGAAGAGCAGACCCTGGTGGTTGCCAGCGGTCATCCAGTGGGGCTTTTCCCTTCGAGTGCAAACGCTCCCAGAGTGATATCGACCAATGGTCTGGTAATTGGAAAATGGGACAATCCAGAAGATTTTAAGCGCTTAACTGCCCTGGGTGTGGCGAATTACGGTCAGATGACTGCTGGAGGATGGATGTATATCGGCCCCCAGGGCATTGTTCATGGCACTTATATCACTCTGCTAAATGCCGGGCGAAAATACCTGGGTATCCCGGTGGAAAAGGACCTGGCTGGAGTGCTTTACATCTCCTCAGGACTCGGAGGGATGAGCGGAGCACAAGCTAAGGCAGTGGAAATCGCCGGGGGTATCGGCATCCTGGCCGAGGTAGATTACAGCCGAATTGAAACGCGTCACTCTCAAGGATGGGTTAGTAAGGTTTCTGCCGATCTGGGGCAGATCTTTGCCTGGGTGGATGAAGCCAGACAAAGCAAGAAACCCCTGTCGATCGCATATCATGGTAACATCGTGGATCTTCTGGAATATGCCGATGAAAATAGCATCAAGTGTGAACTTATCAGCGATCAAACCTCTTGTCACGCCGTATATGAAGGTGGTTACACTCCCGTTGGTTACACGTTTGAAGCGGGCCGTAAACTCCTGGAGCATGATAACGAAGGCTTCAAGCGCGCAGTAGATCAATCACTGAGCCGTCACTTTCAAGTAATCAAGCGTCTTTGTGCCAAAGGCTCAAGATTTTGGGATTATGGTAATAGCTTCATGGCGTCAGTCTTTGATGCGGGAGAAACTTCCATCGCCAAAGATGGCATGACAACCAATGACGGCTTTATATGGCCTTCCTATGTGGAAGATATCATGGGGCCAATGTGTTTTGACTATGGATATGGACCCTTCCGTTGGGTATGTCTCTCACGTAGGGACGAAGACCTTCGAAAGACCGATAAGGCAGCGGCAGAGATGATTGATCCCAAACGCAATGCCATGGATAGAGACAATCATCACTGGATCGTATCGGCGGAAGAAAACGCACTTGTTGTAGGAACAAAAGCCCGCATTCTCTACGCAGATGAAGAGGGCAGAATACGCATAGCTCTGAAGTTTAACGATATGATCCGCAAGGGTGAGATCGGTCCTGTCATGCTGGGAAGAGATCATCACGATGTGTCTGGCACAGATTCTCCTTTCCGTGAAACCGCCAATATTTACGATGGATCAAACTTGATGGCAGATATGG
>JAGOKK010000058.1:0-3152 GCA_017994635.1 Candidatus Cloacimonadota bacterium
ATATCGATTTATATCGCTGGGGATCCAGTAATCACCGGGAATCCGATCGTCTCAAGATCAAGGATCCGCGCAAGATTGAATGGGCAATTCATCAGATTCGCCAGGTGAAAGCCTTGAAGACTCCGCTTTGGTACTATGAGGGCTTGTTGAAACACCGTGCCGGGAAACAGGCCAAACAGTGCCCCTATCTGATCTCCCCCACTTTTGGCAGCAAGTTCTTTATCCGCGAAAATGGAGACCTGTACACCTGTATGAGTAATGCGGTGGGCAACCTGCTGAAGGAGAATATCAACGATCTCTTCACCGGCAATCAATGGCGGGCTCAGCACCACCAGTTTGAGAAATGCGATGGCTGCTGGAACACCTGCTATACTCCCAGTTCGCGCGCCTTATCTTACCTGCACGCACCAACTATCCGGCAATATCTCCTGCGCTGATAAAAGCCAGGACGATTCTACGGTCGATCTGGAAATAGTGCCTGAGTGAGCGATTATCAAAGCCCGTATCAATAATCAGCGGAAGCTTACCATATCTTCCAGGGGCTGGCGTTTCCCACTGCCGGCGAAGCTGGAGAGTAATTTCCCATACACGCCTTTTTGTTCGTCTTCATAGCCAAAGGGGGACATCGCAACCACCCGCCAGTGTTTGGGGATGTTCAGATATTTGGCGAGGGTCTTTTCTGAGAAAGCGGCCAGCCAGCAGGTTCCCAGGCCGTGGTGATGGGCGCAGAGGATCATCTGTTGAAAGGAGATAGCGGTATCCACGAGGTAGTAATCCTGTTTATTGACCCGGAGGTTCTTTTTCGTGTCGGCACAGGCGATGATCACGCAGGGGGCATCTTTGATAAAGAAATTGGAAAGGCCGATGAGTCCGGTCTTTTTAGCCAGTTCGTGGACCTTATCACTGCCGAGGAATACGATGTAGCGCCAGGGCTGACGGTTTTGCGCGCTGGGGGCCATTCTACCCGCTTCCAGAATATCATTCAGGATTTCCTGGGGGATGGGATCGGGACGAAAACTGCGCACACTGTGGCGAGTGCTGACAAGCTGCATGAAATCCATGATAGCTCCTTAATCTTTGGGGGGATGATTGATATTTATGAGGATACCCGGATCCTCCACTTCCACGAACTTCTTGGGGAAAGGAGAGGCAGCGATGATTCCGCGCAAGCCCTCCGCGTGGTCATAGGCGGATAGATCCAAAGCTGCGGGGATAATGACAGGATGACCGCTTTGACCCTGATAAACTGGCTTTACTATGATCCCAGGGTGAAGAGCGGCGATTAATGCCAAAACGGTCGAGGTACGTACGTGAGGATGATCCACTGGTATCACAAGGTAGAAATCTGCAGGAATATGGAGGTCGGTAATCGTCTGCTTCAGAGTGTCCAGCATGGAAGTGCTGGTGCAGTGATCGGCCAATACGATGCTATCCAGTCCGGCAGCTCGTAAAGTGTCGGTAATAATGTCTGAAAATAGCTTGCCATCCAGCCTCGCTTCAGATTTTGGCCGTCCATAGCGGCTGCCTTTACCTGAAGCGAGAATGATGGCTGCAATCTTATAAGGCGTTGAATTCCTCAATGGCTCGGTCGAGTTCATCGAGATTCTCTTCAAAGGTTTCCACCCAATACTGGTGATCCCACTGCTTGAGGATCTCCTCATAGGTCTTACCTTGCTGCTCCACCCAAGTGTAGTACTTTAGGTTATGAATACGCTTTTTGTCCTGATAACTCAGCTCCAGGAAGTTGTCATAAGCCTGGCTGTTTAGCGTGGCTTCGCGATCCAGGGCGGCCTGCAATTCATTGTAAGTTCCCTTCAGGGCGCGCTGTTCCAGGACTCTGCTCTCATACATGCCGGCGGAATCGGTGAAACAGGTGAAGATGACGTCATCCTCGTTATATTCGAAGTACTTGGCCATCTTGATGCAAGCCAGCAGGTTGCCAATGGAGGAAATGCCCAGTAGCGGTAGATCTTTCACCAGATTGGCGTTTACTCCGCTATCGATGAGGAGCTTGTGCCCTTCTGCCTCGTTAAACAGCCGTAAAAGCCGCATGCAATCTTCATCGCGGATAGCTGCTACAGCGTCTGTATTGCGTACGTTATGTACCCAGGGAACATGCTTATCGCCGATGCCCTCGATACGATGGCCGCCAAAACCGTTGTTCAGCAGCGTGGGGCATTCATAAGCTTCTGCCGCCGTGGTCTTCATCAAGGGATGGATCTTTTTCAGGTAATCTCCCGCAGCGATGGTTCCGGCAGATCCGGTGGAACTTACATAGGCAGAAAGGCGGTTTCCGGGCTGTTTGATGAGGTCGTACACTTCCTCAATGGCGTTTCCGGTAACATGGTAGTGCCAGAAGGAATTGCCAAACTCGTCAAATTGATTGAGGATCACATACTTGGGATCAGGACGGAGCTCTGCGCACTTGTCGTAGATCTCCTTGACGTTGGATTCGCAGCCGGGAGTGGCATAAACTTCAGCGCCAATCTCTCGCAGCCAGTCAAAACGTTCCTGGCTCATCTCCTCGGGCAGGATGGCCACCGCAGGACAATCCAATAAAGCGCAATCAAAAGCGCCGCCACGGCAGTAGTTGCCAGTGGAGGGCCAGACGGCTTTGTGTATCTCTGGATCAAAGGTTCCGCTCACCAAACGGGGAGCGAGGCAACCATAAGCCGCACCAACCTTGTGCGCCCCAGTGGGAAAGTACTTGCCGACCAGACCGATGATACGGGCCTTTACCCCCGTGATCTCAGAGGGAATCTCAAAGTAGTTCGGAGCTCCGAAGAGACCCGTGGCAATATCGTTCTTCCAGGTGATACGAAAGAGATTGAGGGGATTGATGTCCCAAAGTCCCACCGGCTGTAGCCGTTCCTTGATGGCGGCAGGAATCGTCTCTGGATACATCTGCTGACGAATGGTGGGGAGAACTATCCCCCGGGCTTTGCAACGGGCAGCGTTCTTCCTGGCTATCGCAGGGTTGGTTTGTGTTATCAGTTTTGGCATCTATACTCCTTTTAATACGTATAACAAAGAGGACAAGAGAGAAAGAGAAGAAAGAGGAGAATGGAAGGAATGTAAACATATGCCTGTTTCTGGGATGGTCATCCGCACTGCGTTTCTGCTCTTGTTTGCTGCTCTCATCTCAGTTTCCT
>JAGOKK010000058.1:3252-13233 GCA_017994635.1 Candidatus Cloacimonadota bacterium
CTTGGTTTAAACAAAGAGGACAAGAGAGAAAGAGAAGAAAGAGGAGAATGGAAGGAATGTAAACATATGCCTGTTTCTGGGATGGTCATCCGCACTGCGTTTCTGCTCTTGTTTGCTGCTCTCATCTGCTCTGCTTTCATATCGTTCTTATAACCATATCACTTTTTTCTCTTTTCCTCTTGTTCTCTTTTACTCTTTGTTCATGATAAGTTGTTTAAAAAACTGCGTCGTCATAACTAATTATTCGTGGAAGGACACTGGCTGGGGAAGCCTGGGAAAAGCCTCCTTACCCCATCATTCAGTTTTAGTGAATGAAAGTTGATCAATAAACCTGTAGGCTTGTTACTTAAGTTTAGATAGCTGATCAATTGTGCCTGATGGATTGGCAGTATCTCACTCACCGCTTTTATCTCGACAATCACCTGGTCCTCCACCAAAAAATCAGCAATATATGTCGCATCCAACATCGAGCCCTTGTAGGATAGCCCAAAGTGGCATTGGCGGATATATCTTACATTCTGTAAGCCGAACTCGTGCTGAAGACATTCCTGATAAGCTCTTTCCAACAAACCGGGACCCATGAGATGGTGCACTTCAATGGCACAGCCGATAATCTTGTAACACAGATCATCAAGGGCTTTCTTATCCGTAGGTGACGACATTATGACTCCTTTGTATTATTATTTTGAACAAAGAGGACAAGAGAGAAGGAGGAAAAGAGATGAACAATTGAAACTAATAACGGTTTCAGGTGTGATCATCAACACTGCGACTCTTTTCATACTCGTTGTGCTCATCTATGCTTCTTTTTTACCAGCAAAGAGGAAAAGAGGGGAAGAGTTGGGATAGAAATAAATTTCGGTTTCTGGTGTGGTCAACAGCTCTGTATTTCTTCTCACGTCTCCAGCTCTCACCTCTGTTTCCTATAGAACAAAGAGGACAAGAGAGAAAGAGAAGATGACAAGACCAGCTTCGAAAGTAAGTTATTCTGGTGTTTGGAGTAGGCATCGTCACGGCATCTCTTCTCATGATATTAGCTTTTCTCTTTTTTTTCTCATTTCTCTTGTTCTCTTTTACTCTTTGTAAAAAATACTCTTCCCCTCTATGTGTTACCAGTTCACAAACGAGGAGAGCTTTGTAGCGGGCTGGCGCACTTTGCTCATGAAGATCATAGCGGCGATCACAAAGGGTTTGAAGCCAGCTTCCTGATAGGTATGCAGGCGATAGCGATCGAAGACGCTCTTTGCCACTTCGCCGCGAGGGCAGCTAACATCGCTGATATCTGCGGGCAGGCAGTGTTCATAAAGTGCGTTACCGCCTTTGGTTAGTTGCATCATGGCCTCGGTGCATTCCCAATTGATATGGCGTTTATTCTCTTCCAGGCAGTGAAGTTCGAGGTCTTTCAGGCCTTGTTTGTCGCCCTGCTTCAGCAGTTCTGTGCGTTTCTGCATCACAGCCATCGGTGCCCAGGATTTGGGGTAAACCACATCGGCATCCTTGAAAGCCTCAGCCATATCGTGCACATGGGTGAAGGAACCTCCGCTCTTCGTAGCAAAGGCTTTGGCGCTATCAAGGGTTTGAGGCACCAGCTCGTAGCCCTCTGGATGAGCAAGCACTACGTCCATACCAAAACGGGTCATCAGATTGATAACTCCCTGAGGTACAGAAAGCGGCTTTCCGTATGATGGGGAGTAAGCCCAGCTCATAGCTATCTTCTTGCCTTTCAAAGCATCCCAGCCGCCGAAGTAATCTTTCAGCTTCAGCAGGTCGGACATACTCTGGGTCGGATGATCCAGATCGCTCTGCAGATTCACCAGGGTGGGGCGCTGTGCCAGCAAACCATTGGCATGACCTTCATTGACGGCTTCGGCCACTTCTTTCATATAAGTATGCCCCTCGCCGGGGTACATATCGTCGCGGATGCCAATAACCTCGGTGAGGAAAGAGATCATATTAGCTGTCTCACGCACAGTTTCACCATGGGCAATCTGGGATTTCACTTCGTCCAGTTCGGATAGCCCCAGCCCCAGGCCATTGACGGCGGAAGCAAAGCTGAACCGTGTGCGGGTGCTGTTATCCCGGAAAATCGAGATCGCCAAGCCGTAATCAAAGATACGCCAGGGTTTCTTCTCTTTGTGCAGCATCTGCAGCATTTCGGCCACCAGCATCACTGCTTTCAGGTTATCAAGGCTATTCTCCCATGTTAAAAGGAAATCTTTACCATACAGGTCAGGAGCAAGGCTCTCCAATTCTAGTATACGCTTATTGAACTCTGTCATAATCTACCTCATTCATTTGGATACATTATTGTTGCCGCCTTCTGGACGGCATCGATTATCTGTTGATAGCCCGTGCAGCGGCAGATATTCCCCTTCAGAGCTTGTCTGATTTCGGCACGGCTGGGCTGATGATTCTTGCATAGCAGGGCCAGCGCAGATAGCACCATTCCGGGCGTGCAGAAGCCGCATTGGATGGCTCCGCAATCGATGAAGGCCTGCTGCAAAGGGTGCAAACCGCCATCTGTAGTGCCAAGACCTTCGATAGTGGTGATTTCTTCACCCAATACGTCCTGCAGCTTCAGTTTACAGCTACGCTTAGCCTCTTTATTTACCAAAACGGTGCATGAACCGCAAACACCTATTCCGCAGCCGATTTTGGTGCCCGTAAGCATGAGCTCCTCTCGCAGCCAGGTGGACAGCAGCAGATCATATTTTGTGGTAGCTATCTGGTATGTCTTGCCATTTACTGTTATCACTTCAGACGCTCCTTATCTTGATGGGTTGGTCGTAGTAGCGCTTGCCGGTAGCGCGATAGATGGCGTTTGCAATGGCGGGCGCAGTGATCTCCAAGGTTGGTTCACCGATGCCCTTGGCCTTGGACGGTGAAGTGGCATCGGGATTTTCCACGATGATGGCCGTCATCTCAGGCACATCAGTGGAACGTAACACTCTGTACTGATGGTAATTGGTAGGGATTGCTGCGCCATCCTTGAGGGGAACTACCTCGCACAGGGCATAACCTGCTCCCATCGTAAGCCCGCCGAAAAACTGTCCTTTCACCATGTCGGGATTTACCGCTCTGCCCACATCGTGCGCAGCCACCATATTCAGCAATGTTACCTTACCGCTTTTGGGATCCACTTCCAGTTCCACAGCCTGAGCACCGTAAACCCAAGTGAAATAGGCATTACCCTGGCCAGTGTCTTCATTCCACGAAACCCGTGGGGCCTGGAATACGCCAAAGGCATAGGGATAGACCTGTCTGGCATAACATAGCCTGATCGCCTCTTCCCATGTGCAGATAGGTTGTCCCGAGCTATCCAGAATATTGCCGCCCACAAAGCTTTCGGCCTTAAGCTCATACTCCTTATCCAGAACCTCGCCGATGATACCTTTCAGGATATTGCAGGCGTTGGTGGTGGCTCCTCCACCCAGAAGTGTACCCCGGGAAGCCACCGTGGTGCCTCCATCAGGTATATTGGAAGTGGATGGCATGCGGTAACGTATGCGGGAGACGGGCAGCCCCAGTTCCTCAGCAGCGATCAGGATCATGGCGCTTTCGGCACCCTGACCATTTTCGTGCACCCCGGTTTCCAGGAGTACCGAGCCATCAGGCTGCACATTGATGATGGCGCTGTTAAAATCCACACCTTCAGCGCCTAAACTCATGCCCCGATAGGATATTGCCAGCCCAATCCCGTACCATTTGTCCTGTTTGGGATCGCCAAAGCTGCAGTTCTTGCGCTTGTTCGTATAGTCGATCTCGGCTAAGACCTTGTCCATCACTTCCTGCAGAGAGACAATATGTGTATCCAGGATTTGGCCGGTGACGGTGCGCGAGCCCTGCTTGACCATATTGATCCGGCGAAATGCCAGCTCGTCCATGCCAAGCTCCTGTGCGGCTATCTCCACGAGTTGCTCGATGGCCCAGTTTACCTGCGGCGAGCCGAAGCCCCGGAAAGCCCCGGTAAAGACGTTGTTGGTATAAACGCCATATACGTCGCAGTGCACATTGGGCACAGAGTAACAGCCAGCACATTGCACCGTACTGCGCCAGGTGACCCAGGGGGTTACGCTGCAATATGCACCGCCATCTGCGACCATGCGCACTTTCACAAAGCTTATCCTGCCGTCCTTCTTCAAGCCCATGCGATACTGCAGGGTATAGGGATGGCGTTTGTAGCTTTCACGCATGCTCATTTCCCGGCTGTAGCAGAGCTTCACCGGCTTATGCAAAAGATACGCACAGAGCGCGGCACGGGCACAGACCAGAGCAGCAGTATCATCTTTGCCGCCAAAGCCGCCGCCCATGGGAACGGTCTTTACCTCCACATCCTTGAGTTCCAAACCCAGAGTGGAGGCCACAAAACGTCGTGTGCTAAAGGGATGCTGCATGCTGCCGATGATCTCCATCACACCATCCGGCCTAAGCTGCGCAAGCCCGCATTCCGGTTCCAGATAGGCATGTTCCGCGCGGGAAGTGGTAAAGCTCCTTTCGATCACAAGGTCGGCTTCGCGTTCGCCCTCTGCGATGTCACCGGTGCGAACTCGGTGATAATTGCAAATATTGGACCCATGACTTTCATTGATCAGGATGGCATCAGCCTTGAGGGCTTCCTCGGGATCGTAGAGTGCGGGCAATGCTTCCCATTCAAGCTTGATCAGAGGCAGTGCGGCCAGAGCCTGTTCGCGGGTTTCCGCCACTACCAAGGCCAGAACGTCGCCGGTGCTACGAATGCGGGACTGGGCCAGAGTGGGGTAATCCCTGATGATCTGTCCGAAGAACACCGAACCCGGGATATCATCTGCAGTAAAGACCGCCCTTACTCCCTCACTCATTTTTGCCTCGGAGGTATCAATCCCGATGATTTTGGCGGATGCAACGGGCGCATGCAGAGGTACCGCATGCAGCATGCCCGGCAGGGTGTAGTCATCAGTGTATTTGGCTTTGCCGCTTACTTTGGCATAGGCATCATTTCTATAGGCCATATTCTCCTCCGCTTATGGGATGTTCATCAGAGCCATCACCCGATCCTGGGTCATAAGTCGCAGATGCTCAGCCTCGATCTTTCCGGACTGGACGAAGGCCGCGTAAATGGACGTAAACAAAGTGCCAATCCCTTCGATGCCACAAGGCACCTTTTCGGGTTGATCCTGGTACCGGTCTTTATCCGCAAGAGTAAAAGCACAGTGATCGCTGGCCAGGATATCAAACACATCATCCTGCAACAGCTCCCCCATCATCCCCCGGGATTGCTCGCTGCGAAAGGGCGGAGTACAGATCAGACGATGGGCGTTATCCCCCTTCAGATCATCCTCATTGCGCAGGAGATAGTGCGGCGCGGTTTCACAGGTGATCCCCGTAAAGTGCTTTTTGGCCTCATCAATCAACAACGCAGCCCGGGGGGAAGATACGTGCACGATATGCACTGGATGGTCATGCTTCAGGCTAAGCTCCAGAATCTTCTCCACCGCTACGATTTCGGCAATCTCTGGACGTCTCAGACAGTGGTCGTGAGGATGCCGGAAGGGATGCCGGGCAGAGTGTTCCGCCACACATTCATCATCTTCGCAGTGTGCCAGGATTCTGGTCTTTTGGCTGCTCAAAGCTTCCATCCATTCTGCGATTTCCTGGTAGGACTTGTACAGGCCTTGAGGCTTATAGGTAGTATAAAACTTTAGATCTGTATCGGGGCCAAGCAGGGGCAACACTTCATCAATACCATCGGAAACGGGAGTAAGATGCCAAAACACCTGGCCGGGAAAGTACCGCTGAGCGCTTTCCCGCATCCTCTGCAAACAGGTCGCCAGCCTTTGAGAAGCGGCCTGAGTTACGAAAGCCCCGATCCCCTTCAGGGGCGGATCATCCGGATCTGCTGCTTTGCTGCATAGTTTTGCGAGATCGGCAAAGCCATCTCTGAGAGTGAATCCGCCGATATTTTCGCCCACATGCACATGGAAATCCAGATAAGCTGGTTCAAGCATCAAACTTCACCGCCCGGATGTCCTTCAAGCCATGACCAGTGAGCATCAGCACGGTTCTGGCCCCTTCTTCGAGCAAGGCCTGTTCTTTGGCTTGATAATATGCCGCCAGAGTAGCCGCGCTGGAAGGCTCGCAAAAGATGCCGCTACGCTCTGCCAAGAGCCGTTGCGCTGCCAGAATCTCGTTATCTGACACTCTGCGGACAAAGCCGGAGCTCTCCTTCAGCGCCCGATACGCCAGATGCGCCGCCGAGGGCGTCTTCACCGAGATGGAATCGGCCACGGTCTTCGGGCTTGCTGCATCCCGGTAATATCCATTTTCCAGATAGGAACTGATCGCGTCCGAGCTCTCCGCCTGCACAGCCACCAGCCTGGGCAATTTTCTAATGATCTCCGCCTGCATCAGATCGGTAAAGGCTTTGTGAATCCCGCTTAGGATCACGCCATCCCCTGTGGGGATAAAGATGTAGTCTGGCACCCCTTTCATCTGAATATAGAGTTCCAGACCGGCAGTCTTTTTTCCCTCAATGGTATAAGGGTGATAGGCGGTATTACGATTCAGGCATTCGTGATTCGCCGCATAATCCAGAGCAGCGGCAAAGGCATCGTCATAGGTGCCGTCCACCCTGTGCAGTTCAGCCCCGTGAATCCTGATCTGTACCAGTTTGGCTTCCGGGGCAGCGGCAGGTGTGAAGATCACCGCCTGCAAACCGGCAGCGGCACAGATGGCAGCCAGTGAAGAAGCGGCATTCCCCGTGGAGGCGGCCACTATCTCTCTGATGCCCAGACGATTGGCTTCTGCTACCATCAGAAAGGACGCCCTATCTTTGAAAGATCCGCTGGGATTTACCCCATCGAACTTCAGATATAGCGTTTCCGCAGCAAAATTGGCACATTCGATCAACGGAGTATAACCGACCGGGAGAGGTGGGAAATATTCCTTTTCCAGCGGACAAAACAGCTCACACAGCTTCTCCATCTGTTGCTGCGCACCAGCATTGGGAAAAGCTGATAAGTATTCCATCCATCCGCTTTTTATGCCATCGTAATCGAACACAGCTTCCAATATACCTTTCAACGGCATGCCGGGACGGTAATCCTGAGCACACTTATCACACAAGTAGTTTAGAGGGGAGGGATCGAATTCCTTCCCGCACATGGTACATCGGAGGCTATTTAGATAGGTCATGCTTTCAGGGTATAGATCAAAGCCGCGTAAAAAGCTGCCGCTTCATTCAGATGCTCGATCGGCACAGCTTCATTGGGCGCGTGCGCTAGCTCTTCATTGCCAGGGCCAAGACCGATACAGGGGATTCTATGCATTCCGGCGATAGCTACACCATTTGTGGAAAAAGTCCATTTATCCACCACCGGTTTGCGGCCCAGGCTACTCTGGAATGCCATCTCGGCAGCCTTCACCCAGGGTGAATCCGCATTAGTAATCCATGTGGGATAATACTTTTCGGTGGGATACACCAGACCAGTATAGGCAGCTTCATTATAGGCCAATACCTCGATGCGCGCGTCGGGATGCCCCGCCAGCATGCAAGCTTCACGTACTTCTTCCACTGCGCTTTCCTTGGTTTCACCCCAAGTAAGCCTGCGATCCAGATGGATCCTGGCGCTATCAGGCACAGCACACTGCGACGGCCCGGTGAAATACACTTCGGTAACGGCAATGCTGCCTTTACCCAAAAAGTCGTCCGTGGTCAGCCGTTCATGCAGTTTCTCGATCTCCAGGGCGATGCGCGATATCTTGTAAATAGCGTTATCCCCGCGTTCAGGCGCAGAACCGTGACAGGATAGCCCTTTCACGTGCACCTGCATCTCCATACGTCCCCGATGTCCGCGGTAGATATTCATGTTCGTAGGTTCGGTGATCACAACCAATTCTGGTTTGATCTTGTCCTCATTGATGATGTATTGCCAGCAGAGACCGTCACAATCCTCTTCCATCACCGTTCCTGTAAAATACAGCGTAAAGCCTTCCTGCAAGTTCAGATCTTTGATGATGCGCGCTGCCGTGACCATTGAGGCCATTCCGCCTTCCTGATCCACTGTCCCTCTGCCCCATACCTGGCGGTTTTTTACGTGGGCATCAAAGGGATCAAAATCCCACAGGCTGAGATCGCCGGGGTACACGGTGTCGATATGGGCATCGAAGGCTATCACTTTGGGTCCATTGCCGATACGCCCGATCACATTGCCCAGGGGGTCGATGAATACTTCATCAAAACCCGCGGCTATCATCTCATTTTTGATGCAGAGCACCACGTCCTTTTCCTTGGTGCTAAAGGCGGGGATCGACACCATATCGGTGAGGAAGCGTACCGTCTCATCTTCGTATTGCACTGCTTTTGCCAAGATCTCTTTATACATTAGTTTCTCCCCGGCCTTTGTTCCAGGCCAGTCTCGTTTAATTCAAAATCTATCCCACAGAGCGGTAGCCAAAGCCCTGCTTTCAGCGCGCAGTTCCGCTTCGTCGATATTCAGCAGAAGTTCGCCGTCCCACATCAGAAATTCTCCGCGACATACGGTAGCATCCACCTTGGCCTGAGAAATCCCGTAGATCAGATGGCCTATCCAGGTATTGGCATTCAACGGAGTATGCGGATCGTAATCCACCAGGATGTAATCCGCCGCTGCGCCTTCGGTGATGGTCCCGTGTCCTTTACCCCAGTACTTTTGGGCGATGGCGGGATTACCTTTCACCAGAGTAGCTGCCATCTCCATGAAGCCGGCGGAGGGATTATTTTGCTTCAAATGCTGTGCCCAGAGCCCCACGCGTAATTCTTCCAGCATATTTACGGTCATGGCATCTGTACCCAAACCTACGGTGATGCCCATCTCCCGCATTTTGCACACATCGGCGATGCCAACGGCGTTATTCAGATTGGACTGTGGATTGGTGACGATCGCTGCACCCAGATCCGAGATGTAAATCATTTCTTTGGGGCTCAGATACACGCCATGCGCTAAAATGCTCCGGTCGTTGATCAAACCGTGCTCTTTGAGCCGTTCCACCACGCGCTTGCCGTAGTGTCCCACATTGTAACGCTGATCGCTATCCGCCTCCGCCACATGGATATGCGTGCCGCATTGGACGCCCCGGATCAGTGAGGATATCTTGCGCAGAGTATCTTCATTCAGTGTAAACGCGGCGTGCATGCCAAACAGGGCCTTCAATTGTGGATCCTTCTCTTCATTGCAATTGACGATGAACTGGAGGTTTTCCTCAATGCCCAGATCGCTGCGTTCCTTGCCGTCGCGATCGGACACTTCATAACACAGGGATGCCCGCACTCCGCTGTCCTTTACAGCGCGCGCAATCTCCGTCAGAGAACCGGTGATGGCAAAAGGGGAAGCGTGATGATCTATGATGGTGGTGCAGCCCTTGCGGATGCCATTGATCAGCGAGATCAGAGCGGAGATGTAGGTATCGCGCAGAGTCAGCTTTTTATCAAGGCGCCACCAGAGGTTTTCCAGCACCTGATTGAAATCCCGGGAAGCTTCAGCCTTACCCAGACCCGTCACCAAGGTGGAATAGAAATGATGATGCGCGTTGATCAGGCCAGGAAGCATGATCCTGCCTCGTCCGTCGATGCGTTCATAACCCTCTTGAGGCATCTCGCTCATCGGGGCGATTTTCTCGATGATGCCGTCCTTTACCATTACAGCCATACCTTCCAGATAGGGTCTGGCAGCCACAAAACTCAAGATAATCACATTATCTATAATGTAAGATTCCATTATCTCTTCCTTTCATCATAATTTGGGGATTCAAGCGTATTTCCACGAGCTTTTTTGTCAATAAGTTCTTTGCTTGCACTCGGTGAGGAGCCGAGACAGCGTTTGGGGGTCTTCAGGTTTCGGGTTATAAACCCTCACTGAAAACTTCAAATCCAATCACCAAAACTTCAAATGTCCAAGTCCGAAAGATGATGAGCCATACGAGTTGGATGTCCTAACAATGCTAACTTCTTTCTGATCATCATATTGT
>JAGOKK010000147.1 GCA_017994635.1 Candidatus Cloacimonadota bacterium
CTCCAATTCTCAATTCCCTCCGGCAAGAATTGATTGACACAAACTGCACCCACAAAAGACTGGGCGTATGATAAGCCAGAATGTTGGACAAAACTTTGATATCAGGACAGATGTGCTGCCCAAAGCCTGGGTTTTTTATACCCTGAAAGCCGGTGATACCCCCCTATATGCGGGATACACAGCGCGCCTTGGCACCAAGCTAAATGGTTTGAAGCAGCGAGCGGAGGAAGATCCCCTCTTGCGGGAACTTTGCGAGCGGACAGACACGCTTGAATATCAGGAGTATGCTCACAGCATCCACGCTCTGGCAGCATTCAAAGCTTACTGCCAGGAATACACTCCGGAGTACCAGCAGCGCATCCAACCATGGGCGAGCTACGTGTATCTGGGGCTGGACGCTCATCGTTTCCCCTTCATCAGCATCCAGGAAAGCACCAATGATGACTGGCAATATCTGGGACCTTTCCGTTCGCGCTTCATGCTGGCTGATGTGATCGATAGCCTTTCGCGCATCCTGAAGCTACCACATTGTGAGACTGGGACTTATCCCTGTGTCAAGTTTGAGAGCGGAGCGTGCAGAGGCTGGTGTCTGGCTTTAGCGCCTGAGCAAGAAAGCAAGCACGAGCAAGATCTTCAGAAGCTGGATACTTTGCTCAAAGAGACCTTTATGCACCCCAATAATGGTATCTACGAGATGATTGCCAAAGAGCGGCTGAACTATTTTGACAATCTCGAATTTGCCAAAGCTGACCTGCTGGATGATGAATTGAACCTCTTGGGATCTTACCGCGATTGGCTAAACTTCCTCTATGTGGCCAAGAGCTTGAACCGGGTTTCCGATGGTTTTGAGATCGAGGCGGGACAGCTAAAGAGTGCGGTGATAGACGGGAAGATCCATCACTTCATCACCGACAATCCCCCCTACCGCGAAAATGAAGCCCTGGCCTTGCCTCTGGCCACGATGGACGAAATGAAAGTACTCTACGACTATATAAGGGAGCTATCTCATGCATGACGAACTGATGAAACTGAACATCATAAAGAGCAGTAAACACGGCAAAGTCCGCGACATATACGATCTCGGCGATACAATGTTGCTGGTAACCAGCGATCGCATATCCGCCTTTGACGTGGTTTTCCCAAATCTGATCCCAGACAAGGGTAAGATCCTGAATGGTATCTCCGTGCATTTCTTCAAAAGCACCAGCGATATCGTGCCCAATCACTTGATCAGTGACCAGGTGGAGGATTATCCCACCGAACTGCATCCCTTCCGGGAATACCTCCAGGGGCGCTCCATGCTGGTAAAGAAGACCCGCGTGATCCCCTTTGAATGCATCGTTCGCGGCTACATCAGCGGCAGTGCCTGGGCGGAATATAAGAGAACAAATACTGTTGGCGGGATGATGATCGCCGAGGACATGCTGGAAAGCCAGAAATTTATGAATCCGCTTTTCACCCCTTCCACAAAAGCAGAAAGCGGTCACGACGAAAATATCAGCTACCGCGAAATGCTCAGCCACATGGACGAATGGATCGCCCGCACCCTAAAGGATAAATCTCTGGCCCTGTACAGCTATGCCCACGAGATCCTGAAAAAGCAAGGCATCCTGCTGGCAGATACCAAGTTCGAATTTGGCAGCATCGGCGGCGAGATTCTCCTCATCGATGAATGCCTCACTCCAGATTCTTCCCGATTTTGGGCGCTCGATTCTTACCAGATCGGCAGCAGCCCTCACAGCTATGACAAACAGTTCATTCGCGACTATCTGAACGGTACGGGCTGGGACAAACAACCCCCCGCGCCCAATTTACCCCAGGATGTGATCGATAAGACCCGCGAGAAATACCTAAATATCTACAAGATCATCACAGGAAAAGAACTCTCATGACCAAAGTAATATGCATCGTTGACGACGAAGATGAATTGGTGGCCAATCTCAAGATCGAGATTCAGGAATTGCGCCCCAAGTGGGAAGTACATACTTTCTGCGACGGCCTCAAAGCCCTGCAAATGATCATGAGCGGCAAGGTGGACCTTGTGCTCACAGATATCGCCATGCCCGACATGGACGGCTACGAACTCTTCTGGCGCGTCAAGGACTACGACGACAAGATCCCCGTGATCATGATGACTGGCTTCGGCTACGACCCCAATCACGTGTTGGTTCGAGCCAAGGTTGACGGCCTCAAGGACGTCCTCTTCAAGCCCTTCGACGTCGAAAAACTGGTGGAACTGATCGATCAGAAACTTCTGCAGAGCGGTGGACAAGAATAACTTTGCTGCCAGGCATCTCTTACAGCGATCTCCCCTGAGTTACATGCTTTACCCGGCTTCCCTGATTTATGCCGGGCACATGCTTTTTCGGCGTAAGTTCCTCTTCCCCAATCCTTACCGCGCCCCGTTCAAAGTAATCAGCGTGGGTAACCTCACCAGCGGCGGCAGTGGCAAGACCCCCATCACCATCGCCTTGGCCAAAGCTCTGCAGGATACAGGCTTCCGCGTAGTGGTCGCATCCCGCGGATACCGTGCAGGATGGGAACAGCGCGGAGGCATGATCTCCGATGGCTCCCGCCTGCTCACTGACGTTTGCAATGCTGGAGATGAAGCACTGATGGTGGCAACCGCCCTACCCAGGATCCCCGTCTTTGTGGGGAGAAACCGTAGGGAAGTACTCCGCCAGGTGGCAAAGCTGAAGCCCGATCTGGTGATCCTCGATGATGCCATGCAACACCTGAAAGTAGCGCGCGATCTGGATATCGTGGTTTTTGACACCAAG
>JAGOKK010000059.1 GCA_017994635.1 Candidatus Cloacimonadota bacterium
TAATGTGCTGGAGTACTAAGTGCAGGAGTGCGAAAGCCTCCTCACCAATCCTCAGCCATCTGTAGCATCCTCTTTTCATCTTGCCCTCTTTATTCCAGATAGCTAAGATGTGTGTCGCGCCAGCAATCCCAATAATGGCGATCCTCAGCCCACCATATTGTATACCGATATTGGCAACTACTCCACTTTGCAGGGATTCTGCATTATGCCAGACGGTCAGAAGGTTTTTGGCAAATTCACAGATGGTCAAATCCAGCTCTACACAGTACGTGATGGAGGCCTTAGCGCGCCCTTCTGGCAGGTGGCTTTTGACGCAGCCAACCTACATGGCAGTAAACTAAGCCTGATCCCTTCCAGCACCACCGGTTTGGAGCTGTTTATCTGGAAGAGCAGCAGCCCCGATACCAATACTTGGGGTACAATCACACATCATCACATCCAGACCCCTGTCTCGAATAGCGATCCCACTACTCCGGGGCTGGATCGCGCCAGCATCTCTGCCCATCCAAACCCCGCCAGGAACTCGATGAATATCAGCATGAAGATAATAGATCATCAAAGACACGAGGTGGAAGTATTCAACATCCGCGGCCAAAAAATCCGCAGCTTCGAAAACGCCTCCAAGAATGCCGATAATCAATACTCAATTGACTGGGACTTGAAAGACCAGTCCAGTAAGCCTGTCGCCAAAGGCGTGTACATCCTGCGCCTGAAAGTGGATGGGAAGCCTGTCGATAGTAAGCGCGTAAGCGTTTACTGATTACCTATTCTCAAGTCAGATCAGTTCACCCGGGCTGTTAGTCAGCCCGGGTTTTTTTATAGAGTTTGCAGAGTGCTTGCGAATCCTGGGCTGACGAAGCCCTATTCCACGGGGACCCAGATCTCCACTATGGAGTCCTCAGAATCTGCTTTGTAGCTATGATCGTAGCGTTCCAGAGACTCTGCGAAGAGGATCTTGTGTTTACCGCTTTGCGCGTAGGTACCATAAATGTAAGAATAGGTCTTTGCTATATTTTTCACGGAGCCTTTGTGTTCAAACACAAGGTAATTGCGGGCCGGGATCTTGCGGCTGACCATGCCTTCGGGGATTTTATCCAGGCTTTTTACCTGAGCAGCCACCATGTAGCCCCAGGTATCTTCACCTTTGGCGTTCTTAGCCGCGTAACTGATGCCGTAATAAGCGTCGCCGATTATCCCAGCGATCTGTTCATCCATTTCAAAGAACTTGGTCCACATCGCCATATACGCTTCGCTTTCCATGGTGTCGATGCTTTCCACGCCCACCAATAGCATTTCGCCCATTTTGGCTTCACGAACCTTTATCTCCGGTTTTGCTTCCTTCCCCTTGGCTTCGTCCGCGGCATATAGGCAGATTAGGGAAGCTGCCAGCACGATAACTAAGAATATGTTTTTCATGGCTTTACTCCATACTAGATTTGGGACGGGGGTGCAGCCCTCACTTCGCCTGTCAAGTGGGAAAAACAAATAACTGCCTGCTCATTCCATGAAGCTGTTGATGATGTGAGACAGCTTTACATCTCCCCCGGAGCAGAATGAGGTTGTCCACTGTCCAAGGCAGGTCGGTAATCCTGAAGGGCGTTGCTGATCACTGCGTGCAAGTAAACAAGCTGATCTTCCGGCAATCCACTACCAATGTAATGCAGCTCATCAGCAGCTTTGATGATTAGCGCCCCTGCGCCCACGAATCGCACCAGTCTTGGCATCCAGCGGGGAATGGAGGCAGGATCAACACCACTTTGACCGTCTGCAGCACTGCGTAGCTTGGCTTCGGGACTGCTAAGATCAACGCCAAAGACCTGATCCCAACGCAGGTTTAAGCTTTTTTTGGCCAGGCGATCCTGTAGTTCCAGCCCACGATTACTGATCCGCAGAGTTTGTACTGCCTTCCCGGTGCGCATCCGCACTCTCAGCATTTCGGTAAGCGGAAGCAGGATAAAGAAAATACCAAAGAAGCTGATAAAGCCAATCCTGACCACAGCAGGAGTGCCGGTACTCCAGAGGATGCCCCAAAAGCCCCGGGTAAAGAGCAAAAAGAACAGCAGGGGCAAGCAGCCAAATAGCAACTTCGCCTTATGCAGACGCCGCGGAAGCAATCCCAGATACAGTCCATCAGGCCCTTCTTTGAGCTCAAAATCCTCTCTCGCAGGATATGGGGGGAGATCTGTCTTTTGCGCTGGTTTCGCAGGTCCTTCCAGCGATTGCACGTTATCTGTGCTGGCATCCGAGACCTTAAAATCCAGAAATTCACTGATCAGGATCGCTTGACTCCTGGCCTGGCCATAACTGGTGGCTGAGTTGAGTTGAAGCTCCGGTAATCCCTTGGTGGAAATCAGCATAATCGGATAACTATCTGCAGTATCTGAATCGCCTTTCACGTAGCGGATCCGTACTTCGTCGAAGTCGTGCAGATCGTAAAAGCTGCTGTGCATCGGCTTCATCAGACCCTTGGAGATCCAAAGCCGCATTTGACGCTGGTCAATGGTATGCCACTGTCTGGTAACTACCAATGCTCCGCCCACTGCGCTAAAAATGAGCCCCATACAAGCTATGATCAGCATTCCCCAGAACGGCACATCATCCCCGTTGGAAAGCGGTATCACTCCGGTGGAGACCAGGATCATAAACAGACCTGCAAAGAAAAATGGCAAGCCAAACAGGGAAACGCAACCGCCCCCTGATTTCATTTCCAATAAATGCTCCGAGGTACGAACATAACGTCCTGCTGTCATCTTCATCTTCATCGCCAAACTCCTGACGTGGTCATTTTTCTGTGAATCCCGGATCATTGCTCAATCCGCGTTTACTGATCTACAGAACGGCATCCGATGTTCCGCTTTCCATTACATGTTCGATGCGTTCGCCGTTCCCTTGGCATGGTATATGCTGGGGCTAATACTCGTCAAGCTCTTTATCATGGATTGAATGCAAGGTAAAAGAAGACCCGCCCGCCCAATGGCTGAACGTGCGGATGAGTTTAATTTATTGTGTACGAAACTTATGCTTCTTCGATATCCTCGGTGATGGGATCCAGCATAATGCGACCGCAATTTTCACAATAGACGATCTTCTTTCTTAGCTGCAATTCGATGCGCAGCTGTTGCCGGATCACAAATCCGCATCCCCCGCAGGAGCCGTCACGATTGTAAACCACCGCAAGGTTGTCCTTGTTCTTGATCAGGTTGCCATAACGCTTGATCAGCGGAACGGGTAGGGTTACTGCCATTTTATTGCGCTCTGCTCTGGTGCTTTCGATCTTGTTTTCCAGAGTATCGATCTGGGCTTTGAGATCGCCTTCTTTGGCGCGCTTTTCCGCTTCGGCTTTGTCCAGGGCTTTTTTCTTGTCGGCGATGTTTTCCTTGGCGGCATTTTCAGTTTCCATCAGTTCCAATAGTTGCGATTCGATCTCGGAGATTTTGTCCTTGAGGTAAGCAATTTCGCTATTCAGAGCTTTGTACTCCTTGTTCGTCTTGATCTCTGAAAGCTGGGCGCCGTACTTGCGGATTTGCTCCTGGAAGGTCTTCACATCGTTTTCCAATGCGCGTTGTTTCTTGTTAATCTCCTGTTTGGTGCTTTCCCCGGCAAGGAGATCCGCAGTAGCCTGCTCCACATTGTCGATCAGCTCGTTAAGCTGTTTGGGCAGTTCCTGCTGTAAAACTCTGTAACGCCCGATGGCGTCGTCTAAAAGCTGCATTTCGGCCAGAGTTTTCAATTGATCTTGCATATTTACTCCTTGAATAATAAACTGATGTCCAGCGACTTGTAAGAATGGGTGAGGGCTCCGCTGGAAATGTACTGCACTCCGGTTTTGGCATAGGACAGGATGTTATCTTCGTTTACGCCGCCTGAGATTTCAAATTCCATTTGCTTGCCATACTTTTTTACCGCCGCGCGGATATCCTTGAGGCTCATGTTATCCAGCATCACGCGATCCGCTTTGCATGCTACGGCTTCTGCCACTTCGTCCTGATTGGTGACCTCCACCTCGATCTTGTAGGTGGTGTTGTGCTGTTTTACTCGGGTAACTGCGGCAGTGATGCCACCGGCGGCGCGGATGTGATTTTCCTTTAGCATGATCATGTCGTACAGGCCATGACGGTGATTGAAGCCGCCTCCGACACGAACGGCATACTTTTCCAGAGTGCGTAGTAGCGGCGTGGTCTTTCGGGTATCCAGCAGCTTGGTCTTGGTGCCAGCCAGGGCCTTGACCATACGATTTGTCTTGCTGGCGATCCCGCTGAGGCGTTGCAGAAAGTTCAGCGCGGTGCGTTCAGCCTGTAGAATGGAGGCGGGACGGCCTTCGATGCGCATGATTTCGTCGCCCTTTGCCACTGCATCGCCGTCTTTGCGATAGAGGATCACCTTCAGATCGGCATCCACGGTCTTAAACACCTGTTTGCTGATCTCGGCTCCTGCGATGATACCCGCTTCTTTGGCGATCATATAAGCAGTGGATGTTTTGGGTTCCAGATCCAGATAAGCAGTGGTGATATCTCCGCTGCCGAGGTCTTCATCCAAACTTTTACGAATAATTTCTTCCAAACTCATGCATTCCTCCCAGGCAAAAAAAAAGCATTTGCTTGCGGCAAATGCTTACGCTCTATCGTTATAACGTTCTTAATGTCATGCATCTTACTTCGGTAACACATATAGTTTTATAAAACCTCTCTAGGTGACCATGGAAAATGAAGGGGCAAATCTGTCAAGCCTAATCGCCAAACCTGCCTCCCTCCAGCAAGCACGAGGTGATTACTCATCATAGGTTTGACATCTTTGAAACAGGGGGCTTCCCTCCCATCGGCTGTCATATCATCATACAAACAACTGGGTTTTCGGCATTTAAGCCATCTTGCTCCTGCTGCTGAATCCAAGATTATCCCAAAGGCCTCCTGAACGGGGCTTGAGATGTGTTTGGCATGTGCTTGAGATGTGCAGGAGATGTAAGGCAGCCAGAGGTTTGCCAGGGGCGATGGATGACTGGGGAATATCTGGCTGGGCACAAGCGAGGGGAGCTGCTTGCTTGGATTTTTATTGACATATTGAGTGAATATCATTTGATGGACTAGATAGGTGGAAAAAGTAATGGAAATCATCAAGACCACTGCCTTGGTAAAAGATTATAACCTTGGTAATGTTAAGGTTAGAGCACTGGACGGCATCGATCTCACGATTGATGCGGGGGAATTTGTGGCCATAATGGGGCCTTCAGGATCCGGTAAAAGCACCTTGATGCACATCATCGGCTGTCTGGATCGTCCCAGCTCTGGCGATTACTATCTGGATGGCGATCTGGTTAGCTCTCTGCCCAAGAGTGCGCTTGCGGGTATCAGGAACCGCAAGATTGGCTTTGTCTTTCAATCTTTTAACCTCCTGCCCCACCTAAGCATTCTGAAAAACGTGGAATTACCTCTGATGTATGCCGGTATTGCCCCCGGCACACGCAGAAAGAAGGCCGAGGAGATATTAGCTTCCGTAGGCCTCAGCGACCGCCTGAAACACAAACCCAATGAGCTTTCCGGAGGACAGCGCCAGCGCGTGGCGATAGCCCGGGCGATCGTAAACTCTCCCTCCATTCTTTTGGCTGACGAACCCACCGGCAATCTGGATTCCCAAGCCGGAGGCGACATCCTGAGCATCTTCCACCAATTGCATGCCGCGGGTAACACGGTGATCATGGTTACTCACGATCCGGCAGTTGCCGCCAGAGCAAACCGAACTGTGATGATCCGCGACGGATTGATCGATTATGGCAGTATCGCTGGCTGAATCCCTCCACATCGGCGTAGCTGACATCGCCACACGCAAGGTGCGAAGTTTGGTGACCGTGCTGGGCATAGTGCTTGGTGTGATGTGCATCATGGTGGTTTTGGCGATTTTAACGGGCATGAATGAAAGCACTCTTCAATGGATGCAAGAACGTGGCGGACTAAGCAAAGTAGAGATCAGTTATAACTGGCAATATGATTTTCGCCAGGGGGGTGAGGCCAAGTTTGATCTGGATGATCTGCGCAAGCTGCAGTCCATGATCCCAGAGGTGAAAGCCTTCAATCCCAATATCTCGGTCTGGGATGCCCGCACCCGCTACCGTGATCAATATTACAATTCTCAATGTATCGGTGTATTTCCTGATATGCAGATCGTGGAAAACTGGTATCCGGACAAGGGACGCTTTATCAATGAGGTCGACATCCGTGAAAATAACAATGTGATCGTATTGGGCAGTGCGGTGGCAGAGCACTTTTTTGGCGCTCGCGATCCTCTGGGGCAGAGCATCATGCTAAATAACCAGATGATGAAGGTGGTAGGCGTGATGAGCCGCAAGTATTTCAAGAGCAATGGCGGCGAAATGTGGGGCGGAGAAAACGCCCTGGAATACATGAATCACCGCAACTTCATCCCCCTCTCCACGATGATAAACAAGATATCTCCCGGCAGCAAGGTCGATCAGGTAGAGATCATCGCGGCCAGCCCCGAAGCCGCGATCACGCTAAAGGCCAAGCTGGAACCGATCGTGCGGCAGCTTATGGATGGCAAGCGGGTCTTCCGGGTGGAATCGGCTCAGGAACAGATGCAGCAAATGAAGCAGAGTTCCATGATTTTCAGCGCCATCTTCATCATGATCGCGGCAATCTCGCTGCTAGTAGGCGGAATCGTGATCATGAACATCATGCTGGCGTCCATCAAAGAGCGCACTCGCGAGATCGGCGTACGTCTGGCCATTGGAGCGCGCCGCGTGGATATCTTTGTGCAATTCATGGTACAGACGGTTTTGATCACTGCCCTGGGCGGAGTATTTGGCATTGCCCTCGGATATGCCATCCTCGATGTGGTGGGGGATTACCTGCAGATGCCGATGGTGGCACGATTTGATATGATTTTTACTGCCTTGGCGGTATCGGTGGGTATAGGTTTGATCTTTGGCATCGCCCCTGCCGTAAAAGCCGGAAATCTGGATCCGGTAACGGCATTGAGGGAGGAGTGATGGGCAAAAGAAGAGGAAGCTCGTTCTTTGGCCTTGGCAAGCTGTTTTCTGCTCTCTACAAGGTGATCCTGATCGATCTTTACAAGGGCTATCTGGTGTTGGCCTCCCCACCACGACGCAAGAAGCTCTGGCATCAGATCAGCCACTTTCTGGGCATCATGTATCAGCGCATCGTGAAGGAGAAAGTCCCCCGGGAAGCCGGCAGCCTGGCCTACACCACCATTTTGGGCTTCATTCCCTTCATCACTTTCATCGTAATGCTGGCGCCCGATCTCCCCTTTTTGAACCTGAAAGAACGCATCGCCTCCGTGGTGGCCAAGAACTTCATCCCCGGTTCCGCGAACGCAGTGATGGACTTGATCAATGAGTTGATTCAACGTCGCATGGGCCTGAACATCATGGTCTTCGTGATCCTGCTGGTCTCATCTTATCTGCTGTTTAACAATATCCGCAGCACCTTTGACCGCATTCTGAGCACTCACGCGCCCCAAAGTCAGGATATCATCACGCAATTCATCAAGTTTTTCGGAACTCTGGTTTTTGGGCTACTGGTGATTGTGCTACTCTTTTCCAGCTCATCATTGCCCATCATTTCGCACGTGCTGCGTTCTCCGCTATTTACCTGGCTATCTTACATATTGCCCTTCGTGGTGCAATTTGCCGCGCTACTCTTTTTGTATTTGCTGCTCCCCACGGCCAAGATCAAGCGCGCCAGCCTGATCCGCGGCACTTTTTGGACTACCGTGATCTGGGTGCTGGTAAAATCCGGATTTGATTCGTACATTCTGAATCTGACCAGTTATCAGGCCGTATATGGCGTGCTGGCGGCCCTGCCCATCTTTCTATTTTGGATATATGTGAACTGGATGATCATCCTGGGCGGCGTGGTGCTGGTGAGCGTGATCGACAACAAGGATAACGAAGAAATCATCCAGAAAGTACCCCAACAAGTGGTTCGCCTCAGCCTTGAG
This sequence comes from Candidatus Cloacimonadota bacterium, assembly GCA_017994635.1. Classification (GTDB taxonomy): domain Bacteria; phylum Cloacimonadota; class Cloacimonadia; order Cloacimonadales; family Cloacimonadaceae; genus UBA5456. Next base: position 7,972 of record JAGOKK010000059.1, read on the forward strand.
ATGTACAGCGATGGCAAACTGAACGAGAGTCTGAAGAGCTACATCAGCAAGCAAGATATTAAAGATTTAGTCGAGCTGATCGACAAGGAAGGATCTGATGAATAAATACGCACTAATCAGTGTAAGTGACAAGACCGGAATTGAAACCCTGGCCATGGAATTGGAAGCCCTGGGTTACAAGATTCTCTCCACCTCAAACACCGCGAGGCATCTGAAACAGTTTTGCCGCTCCCTGGTGCAAGTGAGCGACTACACCGGGTTCCCCGAGATACTGGGCGGACGAGTGAAGACCTTGCATCCCAAGATTCATGGCGGCATTCTGGCAGACCGGGCAAACGACGCCCATATCCGCAGTCTGATGGAACATGGGATCGATAGCATCGATATCGTGGTGGTAAACCTGTATCCCTTTGCTGATGTGCGCATGAAGGAAAATTCCACTCACGCCGAGATCATTGAGAATATAGATATCGGCGGGCCTTCGCTGATCCGCGCCGCCGCCAAGAACTATCGCCATGTGACCGTTTTGTGCGATCCCAAAGACTACGTGCCCACTTTGGAGCACCTGAAACAGAGCAGCGAGCTCCCGGAATGCATCAGTAGCTATCTGGCGCAGAAAGCCTTTGCCATGGTCTCACAGTATGATTCCATAATCGCCGGATACTTTGAGGATTACATAAACGAAAATTATCCCGCCGAGGAAATGCCGCCTTTTATGGATCTTAGCTGTAGCCTGAAACAACAGCTCCGCTACGGCGAAAATCCCCATCAGAAAGCGGCTTTCTATGTAAACAAGGGCGACGGATGGGAAGTACTACACGGTAAAGAGCTATCTTTCAATAACATCCTGGATATAGATTCTTCCTTGCGCGCGATCCGGCTCTTTCCCGAACCCACGGTGATCATCATCAAACACTGTAATCCCTGTGGTATCGGCTCCGGGCACAATCTGGCGGATGCCTATCGCAAAGCCTTTGCCACAGATACTGTAGCGCCCTTTGGCGGAATCGTGGTGGTGAACCGCAAGCTGGATCTGGAAGCCGCAGTGATGATAAACCGCATCTTTACTGAAATCATCATCGCCCCCGCTTATGAAGATGGCGTGCTGGAAGTCCTGATGAAAAAGAAGAGCCGCCGCTTGATATCATACGATCCCGCCATCCTGGCCAAACCAGGCAACCCTTTCGAGATCAAGACCATGCGCTGGGGCTATCTGGCGCAGGAATGGGATAATGTGTCCGAGAGCATCGAGGATTGGCAGGTGGTCACTCACCGCCAGCCCTCCAAGGAGGAGTTTGCCGCCATGATCTACGGCTGGAAGGCGGTCAGTCTGCTCAAATCCAACGCCATCGCTCTGGGATATCCCGATCAGATAATCGGGTTTGGCATTGGTCAGACCAGCCGCATCGACAGCACCTCCATCGCCATCTGGAAGGCAAAGAAGTTCCACCACGATCTATCAAAAGCTGTCTGCGCTTCCGATGGATTTTTCCCTTATCGAGACAGCATCGACGAGCTGTATCAGGCGGGGATAAAGGCTGTGATCCAGCCCGGAGGCTCCAAGGGTGACGAGGAATGCATCAAGGCCTGTGATGAACTGGATATGAGCATGGTTTTCACGGGATACCGCCACTTCCGGCACTAAAAATGTTTGACAGAATCGGCATGAATAAAAGAGTGACGCCATCCCCTGCGGAGATGTGTCCGAGCTGGCTGAAGGAGCACGATTGGAAATCGTGTAAACGTGCGAGCGTTTCTAGGGTTCGAATCCCTACATCTCCGCCACTTTTATTTATGGCAGATTTATCCCTATATGGCAATTCAAATACCTTTATTGGGCCGAAAGAGGCCATACATGACCAAAGCAATTTATCAAGGAGGCTCAAATGAGCACCACTACCAAGACCCTTTTGATTATCTTTGCAGTACTGATCCTGCTGATCGGTATGTCTTACTGCACGGGTCGTAAGATCGGCAAGATGGCCGGTGGCGCCGGAGCAGCGGTCATCACTGATGATAGCTGGCTACGCGTGAATCCCAGCGCCTATCTGGCGGATTACAACGAGATCATGCCCATGCAATTTTTTGACGAAAGCGGCGCTAACAGCATGCAGAGCATCTGCGCCAAAATCAGGCACAGCGCTAGCGACAAACGCATCAAGGGCATCATTTTGGAGCCAGGTATGCTGCAGATTTCCCTGCCCGCACTCAATGAGATTGGCATCGCCATCGCCGATTTCAAGGTATCCGGCAAACCCGTGTACGCCTATGGTGATTACCTCAGCCAAGGCGACTATCTGCTGGCATCGTATGCTGATGAGATCTTTATGGAGCCTTCCGCTTCCGCTGGCTTAATGCTCACCGGTACTTCGGCGAACTCCCTGTTTTACAAGGATATGTACGACAAACTGGGCATCAAGATGCACGTGATCCAAGCCGGGGAATTCAAAGGCGCGGGCGAGCCCTATTCCCAGACCTCATTTTCCGAAGGTACCCGGCAAAATATCGCCGCCGCCCTTTCCGACCGCTTTGAAAGCATTCTCAAGCTGATCGCTGCAAATCGCAAGATCACCGTCGATGACGTACGCACCGTGTATAACAACCGTGAAGATCTTTTCATTCATGCTGAACACGCCGTAGAGCTGAAACTGATCGACCACGCCATGTCCCGCGCCGAGATGCTGAAGAAGCTGGATACCGATTCTGAGAAAATGGTACCCATCGCCAAATACGCCTCCGGACCGGAGTTTTCCGCCAAGGACAAGATCGCGGTGGTATATTTGAATGGCAATATCAGCGCTGGCCCTGCATCCTACAATCAGAGCATGATTTCCCATTCCAAGGTGCAAAAGATCTGCAAGGCCCTGGTCAAGGACAAGAGCATCAAGGCCGTAGTACTGAGGATTAACAGCCCCGGCGGCAGTGCTCTGGAAAGCGAATTGATCTATCAGGAGTTGCTGCGCCTGAAAGCCAGCAAACCCATTGTGGTTTCCATGGGTTCTGTAGCCGCTTCCGGCGGATATTATATATCCTGCGCTGCCGATAAGATACTAGCCGATGAAGGCACCATCACTGGATCCATCGGAGTGATCATGGTGTTACCCGAGGGGACAGGGCTTGGCCGCAAGATCGGGATCAATTCTCAAACCATCAAGTTTGGCAAGTTTGCCGGCGGGATCAATCCCTTGGAGCCCTATTCTCCGGAATTGTTAGCCAGCTTGAAGCATAGCTCCATCGCCACCTACGACGAATTTAAATCCCGCGTGATGACTGCCCGCAAGATCTCGCCGGATAAGATCCAAAGCATTGCCGAAGGCCGCATTTACAGCGCCGAAGATGCCCTGGGCGTAGGCCTCATCGATAGTCTGGGCAATCTCGAAGACGCCGTGCTGCAAGCTGCGGGCATGGCAAATATCTCGGATTACGCCATTACAAATTACCCCACCAAGATCACTTTCTTCGAAGCTCTGAAGGATTCCGAATTTTTCCGCATGAGCCTGAAAAGCCTTTTGGAAAACCGGATTGTGGACATTCAAAAGCTGGCGGCGCGCTACGTGGAACCCATCGAGCCCGGCACCTGGATGTATCTGATGCCTACGATGGTGGATTGATATGCGCAAGGACAATGTAAATACCGAGATCATCGTCAACGTCCATCCTCTGGAAAAACGCGTGGCGGTGCTGGAAGATAACCGGCTGGTGGAGCTCTTTGTGGAGCGTAAGGATCAGCAAAATCCCGTGGGCAATATCTACAAAGGCATTGTGAAGGACGTACTGCCCGGCATGGGCGCCGCCTTCATCGAGATCGGGCTGGAACGCACTGCCTTTCTGCATTACAGCGACATCGTACAGGACTTTCTGGAGATCTACGAAGATGAAAAGCCTCGTAAACACCTGAATCCTTCCGATAGCTCCCAGATCGGCAAGCTTCTCAAGCCAGGCCAGGAGATCGTGGTACAAGTACACAAAGGCCCCATCGGCTCCAAAGGTGCCCGTCTCACCGGTCAGATCTCGATTCCGGGAAAATACCTGGTACTCTTTCCTAATAAAAACAAGATCGCCATCTCCCGCAAGATCTATTCGCAGGGGGAACGCGGCCGCATCCGCAATATCCTCAGCGAAATCAAGGATCCCAGCTATGGTCTCATCGTGCGCACTGAAGCCGAAGGCAGCGACGAAGACGATTTTCGCAACGAATACAAGGCCCTGGCCAAGACCTGGCGCCTCATCGAAAAACAACTCCAATATGCCAAGGCACCAGTCTGCGTCTTTGAAGAAAACGCCCTGGAAAACTACCTCATCCGCGATCTCTTCGGTGAGCATGTAGACCGCCTGGTGATTGACGACAAAGCCTTTTACAAGAGTATTATCAGCCAATTGGAAGATATCTCGGCAGATCTCATCCCCTCTGTGGAGATGTACAAGGAAGACAGCCCCATTTTTGACGCCTGGTCCATCGAGAAAAAGATCGAAACCATCTTCCATTCCCGCATCTACCTGCCCTCCGGCGGCAATATAAAGATCGAACAAACCGAAGCTTTGGTCGCCATCGATATCAATACCGGCAGCTTCACCGGGAAAAGCCACTATGAAGAAACCGTGCGCAAAACCAATCTGGAAGCAGCCGCGGAATCTGCCCGCCAGATCAGGC
>JAGOKK010000060.1 GCA_017994635.1 Candidatus Cloacimonadota bacterium
CAAGAGGGGAGCGATAAGCTCCCGCGAATTAAGGGACTGGGCAGGATGTCTGGAGATACCCTGACGCTCTGCTTCAAGCGCATCATCGACAGATCTAACACCGCTGGATTCACATATTCTAAATCCTAGGAACCTGCGAATCTTACCATCGACTAACATTGACAGGCATTCCCCCAAAAAAACGGGGAATGATGTGGATAACCACATGACTTATGCACATATAGATGCTGTTAATGTCCAAAGAATTGGTGTTCTGGAACCATGATTCGGACTTATCCACATGAAGAGGCCAACTAATAGTTTTGAACAGTGGAATAGGAGTTCCAAAAGCCCCGCCAGGGGCGACACCATTCATAGCGAGGGTGCTTCCGCGTAGCGGAGCCCCTCGTTAGGTGTAACAAATGCACGAAAAGCCCCGGCAGGGGCGGGATTTGAGTGCGGGGATGTGTCGCCCCTCTCAGGATTGCAGACGTCTCGTCTGCAGAAGCAACGCAGTCGCTTGCTTTTACGGAGCTTCGCTCCGTATCGACACGGGGACGTGTCGAATCCTGTTGCTCCGCAACGCTTAAGCACCCTCGCTATGAATACCCCCCCCATCCGGGCTGCTTGAGACTTTATCAACGTCTTCAACACCTGCATAAGTATGATCGTTCAGTATAAACGAAGGCGTAGCATCGAAACGAGAAGTGATTAATGGCAATTGAAAACAAGGCTGAATTAATAAAAGGGGGGGGAATGCCAAAGGTCACTTTTCTATTGACAGCTTTTTGCATTTGAGATGAGGATCGTCCGCATAAAGATCGCCCCCAAAAATTGAGGTATGAACAATGAAAATGGAAGAACTGAATTACTATTACAATAAATTCAAGTTCGGCGAAGACATCTTTCACCAGCTGATGCAAAGAAGGGTGCGGGACATCCTATTGGTATCCACGTTTTATGACGCCTTCATATTTGAGCAGGACGGCCGGCTATCGGAGCAGATATTTGGAGAATATCGGCAACTAAACCTATCCACTGCGCCCAGGATAACTTCTGTCCCCACTGGAGCAGACGCATTGGAAAAGCTGAAGCAGCACTCATACGATCTGGTAATTACGATGATGCGCATCGGTGAGATCGGCCCCTTTGACCTTGCGAAGCAGGTAAAAGCAGAGCATCCCGATTTGAAGGTATTACTACTGTTGAATGTGGCCTCGGACTACATCATTTGGGAAAACCACGTGGATGAGCGGGTATTCATCGACGATGTCTTTCTCTGGAATGGTGACACAAAGCTCTTTCTGGCAATGGTGAAGAGCGTGGAAGACGCCATGAACGTGGAATATGACACCACGCACGGCCTGGTCCGCGTTATCCTGCTGGTGGAAGACAGTGTACACTATTACTCAATGTTTATGCCATCCCTGTACTCGGTGATCATGAAACAGACGCAGAAGCTGATCGAAGAAGAGGTTAGCGACATAAACAAGCATCTGCGCATGCGCATTCGCCCCAAGGTACTGCTTGCTCATGACTATGAAGAAGCGATACGTCTGTATGAGAAGTACAAGGATTTTATGCTCTGCGTTATTTCCGATATACGATACCGGATTGGCGGAGAAGTGGACGCCAAGGCTGGATTCAAGTTGGTACGGCAGATACTATCCAAAAACCGGGATTTGCCAATGATCCTGCAATCTTCTGAAGCTGAAAACGAAGCTGACGCGCACGATCTTGGAGTGCATTTCCTAAACAAAAACTCCAAACACCTGTTTCGTGACTTGCGCGAGTATATGGTTTACAATCTAGGCTTTGGCAATTTCATCTTTCGTAGTCCGACAGGTGAGATCATCGACGAAGCGGCAAACATTGCAGATTTTGAAGAGAAAATCTTGCAGATTCCAGTGGATTCGTTGGAGTTTCACAGTCGGTTCAATCATTTCTCAAACTGGCTGATCGCCCACGGTGAAGTGCAAATTGCCAAGAAAATCCGCCCCATGAAGATCGAGGATTTTGATTCCCGGGATGAGCTACGTCGATTCCTGTATCACATCTTCCGTACGGTACGCATCGAGAAAAACCGCGGCAAGATCATCAATTTTGACGCTGTCTCGCTGGCAGAGATGAATCAGATTATCCGGCTCACCGAGGGCTCGCTGGGAGGCAAGGGTCGTGGATTGGCATTTCTGAACGCACTGCTATGCACTATGGACTACGAAAAGAAATTTGAGAATACCGCCATCTCGCTGCCATCCACAGCTATCATCGGGACCAACGAGTTCGATCAGTTCCTGGAACTCAACAGCATTATGGACAGAGTAGCGGGGAAAAGCGATGATGAAATCGACGAGATATTCATCAAAGGGCAACTCTCGAATGCTCTGGTAAAGCGCCTGGAGATATATCTGGATCACGTGACCTATCCCATAGCGGTCAGATCGTCCAGCCTATTGGAAGATTCTCAGGCACAACCTCTTGCTGGAGTATACCGCACCTTTATGCTGCCCAATAATCACACAGACAAGATGCATCGCCTACGGCAATTGATGGATGCCATCAAGCTCGTCTTTGCCTCAGTATTTCTGGAAGACGCGCGTAATTTCCTGGATGCCCTGAACTTCAAAGCGGAAGAAGAGAAAATGGCCGTGATCATTCAGGAAACCGTGGGCAGTTTACAGGGTGAAAGTTATTACTATCCTCATATTTCCGGTGTAGCGCAGAGTTACAACTTCTACCCCACTTCGCATATGCAGCATACAGATGGAATCGCCAATATCGCCCTGGGGCTGGGCAAATCAGTGGTGGAAGGCAAGCTGAATTATCGCTTTTGCCCAAAGTATCCCGAGCTGGACATGCTGCCCCAGGAAGAAATGATGCGCAATTCTCAAAAGGAGTTCTTTGCCCTCAATCTAGCCAGTAATGACTTCAACCTCACCAAAGGAGAAGAAATCACGCTGTCCAGACTGAAACTTGCGGACGCTGATTCTCACGGCACCCTGAAGTATCTGGCTTCGGTGTGGGACTATGAGAATTATCGGCTGACGGATAACCTGCAGGAGAAAGGCCTGAAGGTACTCACTTTCGCTTCGATCCTGAAGTATCACCATTTTCCCCTGGCAAGGATCGTGCAGGAACTGCTGGAAATAGGGGAAATCGCCCTGGGCATACCGGTGGAGATCGAGTTTGCGGTCAATCTGGATCAGGAAAAGAGTTTTGCCAATAAACCAACCTTTTACATCTTGCAGATCAGACCCCTATCCGTAAGCACCGACGCCTATCACATCGATGCTGAGAAGCTATGTAAAGATGATCTGCTGATGTACACAGAACATGGCATGGGCAACGGTATGATCGATGAACTGCGCGACGTGATCTACCTTGACCCTGCGTGTTTTGACAAAACCATGACCCACAAAATGCAAGATGAGATTGAAAGATTCAACGAGAAAATGGCAGGACTGGGCAAGCGCTACATTCTGATCGGGCCTGGTCGCTGGGGTTCACGGGATAAGTTTCTGGGCATTCCTGTTCGCTGGCCTCAGATCAACCGGGCAAAGGTAATCCTGGAAACCGGTCTGCGTGATTTCATCGTGGAAGCTAGCCAGGGTACGCATTTCTTCCACAATTTGGTGGCGATGAATGTGGGCTATTTCACCATTCCTTTTGTATCCAAGACAGATTTTATAGATCTGGACTGGCTTTGTAAACAACCAATAACAGAACGTGGAGATTACTTTGTGCATGTGGAATTTGACCACCCCCTGATCGTGAGGATGGATGGCAAGACCGGCCTGGCTGTGATTCAGAAATAATACCATCTGTGTGTGTGACTTGAGGTATCATCTGTGATCAAGACCGGCTTTTGGGCGCAGGAAAGCGAGCTTTTGGAATCGCTGATGCCGGTGCGCGTGCGTAGTGTGCTCTTGATCTCATCGCTCTACGATTCCTTCGTGTTTGAAGTTGATGGCTTTCTGGCGGAGCAGGTGGCCGAAGATTTCTATCTGCTCAATCTCACAAACTTCCCCAGCATCTTTCACGCATCGTCCATTCAAAGTGCACTTAAACTATTGGAATTAGAGAAAATCGACCTCGTGATAGTCCATCTCTCTTCCCAACGTTCCATCGCCATGGATCTACTAAAAATGATCAAGACCAGGAATCAGGATTTGCCGGTTTACTTTCTGCTGGGAGTTCCACAGGATCTGATGTTTATCGAAAACCATCTGCCGGATTTGGCCCGGGTGGAAGACTTCTTTTACTGGAATGGGGATTCCAAGCTCTTTCTGGCAATCGTAAAGCAATATGAGGATAGAGCCAACATTGCGCATGACGCCGCAGTATATGACCTGCCCATCATCCTGGTAGTGGAGACCTTTATCCCCTATTACTCTCAGTTTTTACCCCTCTTGTACGAACAGGTATTGCAGCTAAACCAGAGCGTGATCCGCCAGGAGCATCAAGACATATTCAAAGGGCTGTATCTGAATACGAGACCTCGAATCCTATTGGTGCATGATTTCGCGGAAGCGAGATTGGTGTATGAAAGCTATCCCAAATCCATCATCGGGATTATCAGTAACGTGAACTATGTGTACCGCGGACAAACACATAGAGATGGTGGTATTGCCCTCTTACAACATGTGAGAAAGCACGATCCCTGCCTTCCCTTTTTGCTGCAATCCTTCAACCCCCTGTATCGAGACATAGTAACCAGCAATGAGGGGGATTTTCTGTACAAGGATTTGCCGGGATTGTCGCATGAATTACTACGTTGGCTAAAAAGCGAAGTTGGCTTTGGCCCATTCATCTTTCGTGATAATGGTCGAAACGTAGTCTCTGAAGCATCCTCCCTGATCGGCTTTCACCGTAGCTTGAATGATGTCTCGGATGAGTATCTGTCAGTCAATTGGAGCAATCGCCATATCCAGCATTGGTTCGCCACGCATGCCGAATTGGCATTGTGCAAGGCCTTTGCAGACGAAGCACTGGATACCCCCGGGGGGGATATCCGCACCCTGATCGCGGAAAATCTGGAATCTCTGATTGCGTTTCGGAGAAGGGAGAAGATCCAGGATTTCAGCCCGGAGGCAGATTTTTCACTGCCCTTGATCTATAAACTGGGTGAAGATTCCATTGGGGGCAAAGGACGCGGCCTTGCATTCCTGAATGTGGTGCTAAACCGTTATGGCAGCATCAGCGCCAAATATCCCTTGTTGCAGATCACTGTACCTGTAGCAGTAGTATTGACTACCGGATGCTTTGATGAATTCATCGCTTACAATACCACCTTGCGGGATGTGGAGCAGTGGGATGACTATACCGATGCCGAGATCGATGCGATGTTTCTGGCGGCATCAATGCCGGAATCACTGCTCGAGCAATTGGAACAAGTGATCACTCTGGCGGATTATCCTCTGGCTATCCGATCATCCAGCGTGTTAGAGGATCACATCACAAATCCTTTTGCCGGAGTGTTTCGCACCTTCATCATCCCCAATTCAGATCCTGATAAGGGATTACGCTTATCCCAAATGATGGCTTCCATCAAGCTAGTATATGCTTCCATGTTTCTTGAGGGCGCAAGAGTGTATCGGGAATCCTTGAAGATCCCCTCGCGCGAAGAAAGAATGGCGATAATCATCCAGAAGGTGGCAGGCTCCAAACACGGCGAATATTTCTATCCTCTGGTTTCAGGAGTAGCCCAAAGCTACAATTATTACCCCGGAACTGGAATGCAGCACGCCGATGGCATCGTAACCCTGAGCGCAGGCTTGGGAAAAAACGCCGTCGAGCGTGGGCGCACCTTTGCCTTTTGTCCCCGATATCCCAATAAAGACCTCTTCCCTGCCACTGAAATCGTGAAAAATGCGCAAAGGTATTTCTACGCGCTAAAGGGAGATTGTGCAGAGTGTGTCATCAGCCCCGATGAAGCCGCTCACATCACCAGAGTACCCATAGATGCCAATCTCCTGAGCCACGATATGGAGCTTCTCTCCTCAGTCTGGGATCACAACAATCTGGAGTTTATCAGCGGGAGATTCATCAAAGGCCCACGCGTGATCACATATCGCAACATATTGCATTATAAGACATTCCCATTAGCTGATCTACTGCATGATTTGCTGAAATTGGCCAAAGAACTGCTTGGCTGTGAAGCGGAAATGGAATTCGCCTTCGACGTGGATCCTGCTGGAGTGACAAGCTTTTACCTCTTGCAAATACGCCCGATATCCGTGAATAAACTGCTCTATAGCGAGCCTCTGGAAGGATATCGCAAACGCCCGGAGGATCTGATTCTATACTCGTCGTACGCTCTGGGTAGCGACATCCATGAGACTCCGGATACTCTGGTGTATCTGAAGCCAGGAAAATTTGACATTACCAGAACCGCTGAGATCGCAGTAGAACTGGAGACTATCAACAGGAAGTTCAGAGATAGTAATGAAAAATACATTCTGATTGGACCGGGACGCTGGGGAACCTCAGACCGTTTTTTGGGGATTCCTGTGGCCTGGAGTCAGATTACGCAGGCTGCAGCGATCGTGGAATTGGTGCTTCCCGATATGAGCATCGAGGCCAGTCACGGCAGCCACTTTTTCCACAATCTCTTCAGCATGGGCGTAGCATATCTGACAGTGCAGGAAACAGCGGACTTCGTGGCTTGGGATTATCTGGATGAACACGCGGTGGATGATGATCTCACCTATTTCCACGTGTCTAGATGCAATGAGGGGATAGAGGTACTCTTCGATGGTAAAAATGCAGTAATCAAGAAAAGATAAATGAGCCCAATCCATAAGCTAATGTGTGTGACCAGTATATAAAACCAGTGTGTGTGTACAAATAAAATCACAGGAGGTATGTGAAAATGACCATGCACGAATTCCTACACCAGGTTAGCGCGAAGAACAGCGATCAACCTGAGTTCATTCAGGCCGTCACCGAAGTTGTAGAATCCATTTGGGACATCTATGACGGCAATCCCCAGTATCGCAAATCGAAGATTCTGGATCGCATCGTGGAACCGGAACGGATCATCATCTTCCGTGTGCCCTGGCATACGGACAATGGCGAAGTAATGGTAAACAGAGGCTTCAGAGTGGAGTTTAACAGCGCCATTGGCCCTTACAAAGGTGGCTTGCGCTTTCATCCCAGTGTAAACTTGGGGATTCTGAAGTTCCTGGGCTTCGAGCAAATCTTCAAAAACAGTCTCACAACCCTGCCTATGGGTGGAGGTAAAGGAGGTTCCGATTTCAATCCCAGGGGACGCTCAGATGAAGAAGTGCAGCGCTTTTGCCACAGTTTCATGCTGGAGCTTTTCCGGCATATAGGCCCCAATACGGATATCCCTGCCGGCGATATAGGGGTGGGGAAACGTGAGATCGGATACCTATATGGCATGTATAAAAAAATCCGCAATGAGGTAAGTGGAGTGCTTACTGGAAAAGGTCTGGAATGGGGCGGCAGCTTGATCCGTCCCGAAGCTACTGGATATGGTACAGTGTACTTCGCCAATGAAATGCTAAAGACTATAGGACAGGACTTTTCTGGGAAGAAAGTGCTGGTCTCCGGTAGCGGGAACGTATCCCAGTATGCCATCCAAAAGGTAAATGAACTGGGCGGTATAGTGATCACAGCCTCAGACTCCGATGGATTCATCCATGATCCCGAAGGCATCAAGGGCGAAAAATGGGAGTATCTGATGGAGCTCAAAAACATTCGAAGAGGCCGGATCAGTGAGTATGCCGAAGAGTTTGGTGTGAAGTACTATCCCGGAGAACGACCCTGGAAGATACCTGCGGATGTAGCTCTACCCTGTGCCACGCAAAACGAAATAGATGGTGAAGAAGCCAGAACATTGGTAAAGAATGGCTGCATCTGCGTTTCCGAAGGGGCAAACATGCCCACCACGATGGAAGGGGTGGAGGTGTTTCTTGATGCCAAAATCCTCTACGGCCCGGGTAAAGCAGCAAATGCGGGCGGTGTGGCAACATCTGGATTGGAAATGACCCAAAACTCCATGCGTTTGAATTGGAGCCGTGAAGAAGTGGATGATAAGCTGCATGGAATCATGAAGTCGATTCACGAACACTGCATGGAGTATGGAAGAAACGGCAACCACGTAAACTACGTGAAGGGTGCCAATATCGCAGGCTTCATCAAAGTGGCCAATGCCATGATGGATCAAGGCCTGGTCTGAAGAAAAAACATTGACAGATTCAAGCCCTGTGCGGATGCATGGGGCTTGAGCTTAAATCCCGATGTATGGAGGATCAAATGGACTACGACAGCCACGCCATGAGTGCCGCGGATACGATCTTCGCCTTACGCGAGCGCGTAAAGGAACTCACCTGCCTATATAGAATCACGGATCTGGCAAACCGCACCGATATCTCCTTTGACGAGTTTATGGCAGAAGTGCTACAGATCATCCCCCGATCCATGCAGTATCCTTCCGCTGCAGGCTGTCGCATTCAGATCGACGATCAATACTACGACACCCCAAATCTGGAGTCTGGCGATGAATCTATCTTTGCTGAAATATCCGCAAATCACCAGGTTCGCGGCCAGATTCAGGTCTTCTATCTCGAAAGCGCCAATGTGGAGTTTTTACCGGAAGAAACATTGTTGCTCAGAGGTGTGGCTCAACAACTGGCATTGGTTTTGGAGCGCAAAAACGTAGAAGAGAACAACGCCCGCTTGCATGAACAGCTCCGCCACGCCGACCGTCTGGCCACTATCGGGCAGTTATCTGCCGGTATTGCTCATGAAATCAATGAGCCACTTTCCGCCATTTTGGGCTTTGGACAGTTGATAAAGAGTGACTATCAGTTACCCGAAGCAGCGGAGAAGGATCTGCAGAAGATCATCGCGTCAGCTCTGCATGCGCGTGAAGTAGTGAGAAAACTGATGCTATTTTCCCGGCAGGTTCCTCCGAAGATGCAGAGCGTGAATCTGAATAAACTCATCGAAGAAGGTTTTTACTTCCTGGAAAACCGATGTGAAAAGCAGGGCATTACGATCGAGTATGACCTGCAGCAAAACCTCCCGGAGATAGTGGCAGACGCATCCCAGATCCATCAGGTATTGGTGAATCTCTCGGTGAACGCAATGCAAGCCATGCCCCAAGGGGGAACCATCTCGATAAAAACATCCTGTCACGATGGCAACATCGAATTGCAGGTGTCGGATACCGGAATCGGGATGGATAAAGATCTATTGCAAAAGATCTTTGTCCCGTTTTTCACGACCAAGGATGTGGATCAGGGTACCGGACTCGGGCTTCCAGTGGTTCATGGCATCATCAGTTCGCATCATGGAGCCATTAAAGTGGAGAGTGTTCCAGGTAAAGGCAGCACTTTTCGCATCTTTTTGAGAGTACATCATGACGATTGAACAAGTACAGATCCTGATCGTAGAAGACAATCCCGATACCTTGGAAATGCTGCAGCGCAAAGTAACAGCCCTGGGGCATGCCGTCTTTTGCGCTGTTGATGTCCCTGCGGCGCTTGCCAGAGTGGAAAAGCAGCGAATCGACATCATCCTGACAGATTACAAAATGCCGAAACTTAGCGGTTTGGACCTGATCAAGCATATCAGCGCACATTACCCTGGAATCCGCCTGATCATGATCACTGGTTATCCTACCATTGAAGGAGCGGTGGAAGCGGTCAAGATGGGAGCACAAAGCTATATCACCAAGCCTTTTACGGATGAAGAGCTTCACGCTTCCATCGATGAGGCCATCCACAGCATCAAGCTCAAGAGAGCCAATCAACCCCTGCCATCCAGCGAAACGGGTAAGTATGGCCTGGTGGGTACCAGCAAAAGCATGCAGCGCTTGTATCATCTGATCGAAAAAAGCTCCACAAATCAGGCAACAGTGCTGATCCAGGGAGAAAGTGGCACCGGCAAAGAATTGGTCGCCCGTGCGATCCATTATGGCAGTAAACAAAGCAAAGCCCCCTTTGTGCCGATCAATTGCGGTGCGATCCCGGAAAGCCTATTGGAATCAGAACTCTTCGGCTATACAAAGGGTTCATTCACAGGAGCTAATGAGACCCGAGCTGGCTACTTTATCACTGCTGATGGTGGGACCATCTTCCTCGATGAGATCAGCGAGACCTCGCTTTCCATGCAGGTAAAGCTCCTACGCGTGCTCCAGGATAAACAGGTGATGATGATCGGTTCAAACAAGAGCCGCAAGGTGAATGTGAGGGTAATCGCAGCGACCAATAAGGATCTCAGCCTTTGCGTCAAACAGGGAAGCTTTCGTGAGGACCTGTTTTACCGGTTAAATGTGGTACCGATCACCGTCCCGCCTCTAAGAGAGCACGCGGAAGATATCCCTGAGCTGGTGCGTTTCTTCATGAGCAAATACGCCCGTGAATTGGGTCAATCCACACCCACCATATCTGAAAATGCTCTTAAAAGACTGATGGCGCATCCCTGGCAAGGTAATATCCGCGAACTAGAGAACTTGATCTACCAGATGGTTTTGATGCGTGAGGGTAACGACATCCGTAGCTCCGACCTGCCAAATTACCTGAAGTACAGCGTTGGATGCGTGATCGACTACAACCGTACCCTGGCCGAGGTAGAGGCAGATTACATCCGGGAAATCCTCAAACAAGTGGCAGGAAACAAATCCCTGGCAGCACGGAAACTGGGCATAGATCGCAAGACTCTTTACAACAAAATGGAGAAGTTGAACTTACCTTATTCTCCTGAATCTTGAGCGACCTAGCCTTTGACCTTGATGAAAGTACCCTCGTCCAGTTCTTGAAATGCCTCTTTGATCTCTTCACGAGTGTTCATCACGATCGGTCCCCGCCATGATATCGGCTCCTTCAGAGGTTTCCCACAGAGGAAGAGGAAGCCGCACGACTGGTCAGAAGTAATCACTTCGATATCATCCCCATCCCCAAACAGGACAAGCTGGGTGTTTCCGACTGTCTGGCCATCAATTGAGGCAGATCCGCGATAGACGTATATGAAACACGCAAAACCGAGTTTAGCGGGGAGGATTTGTCTGGTATTGGTCGGGATTTCCACGTCCCAATACTGAGGTTGCACAAAGAGCTCTTCCACTGGGCCTTTAGTCCCCATGTACTCGCCACTGATGATCTTCACCCTGCTCCCTGCGGGGCTTTCAACCATCGGAATATCCTGCGCTCGTAGATCTCTGTAACGGGGTTTGCTCATTTTTTCATGCGCCGGGAGATTGGTCCACAATTGGAATCCGTACATGCGTCCCATGTTATCAGGTTTGGGCATTTCCTGATGGATTATCCCGCTCCCAGCGGTCATCCACTGCACTTCTCCTTTGTGGATCGTACCATGATTCCCCATGCTGTCACCATGCTCAGCAGAACCTTCCAGCATGTAGGTGATAGTTTCTATACCCCGGTGCGGATGCCATGGGAAACCTGGAAGATACTTATCTGGATCGTCATTACGAAAATCATCCAGCATCAAAAAGGGATCATAATCGGGCAGTTGATGATAACCGAATGCCCTTTTCAGATGCACGCCAGCACCTTCCAGCACGGGTTCAGCTTTGCGGATACTCTTTATCTTGCGAGGCATAACGTACTCCTATTTGTCTTTTTCCCAGTAGATAAGATGTAAAGATGATGTCAAGGAGTATGTGATAGGGGGAAGTATTTCAAGTTTTCGGTAGGTATGGACTATCAGTCAGTCTAAACATTCCCATCAGTAGAATCAGGTTTCCATCTCTGCGATAATCCGCGCATTTGATCTGCGCTAATCTGCGTGAAAACTAAGAGACAAGATGCTAAAAAGAGATTTCTTTAACAAAGAGGGATAGAGAAAAAGAGAGTCAGCTGTC
>JAGOKK010000061.1 GCA_017994635.1 Candidatus Cloacimonadota bacterium
TAGGCGCAGCATTTCCTCAAGATCGTTGGAACTTCCGGAAAGCCGGTCCACTATCTCTTCCAGGCCTTTCAGCGAGGTCTCAAAATTGAGTTCTTCCAGATTCTTGTTTTCCATGCAATACTCCCACTATTTTTTAGGCAGCATATATAGCCAATGCGAATCTGTCAATCAGAAAATTGCCGGACATTCCCCTCATTTATAGTTCCGGTGGATTACCGTCTCTAGCTGCCTGATATCACCTGAACATGTCAAACACATCCCAAGCACATCCCAAGCCGCGCTCAGGATGTGCTTGGGATGTTCATTGATGGCGCGGCAGATATCAGGTAGGAGGGTAGATGTCTTCCCCTTCAGATCAGGCGATGCATACCCTGGGAGCCAAATCCACAGTCTTAAAGTACGTATGTGCCATATTTTCGCTGCGGATGCCTCTGTGTCGCAAGTACTTCAGAAAGCGCTCCAGAGTCTGGAAATGCAAAGGACCGCAATTGCGATAAAATCCCATGTAGGCTCCCTCGGGAATTGTAACATCCTTGTTGTGCGCCAGTTCCGCAGGATGCATATAGAAGACCAGCGGATTGTGGCTGGCTGCTAACAACCTGATGAATGAACGACAGATGAAGAAGGGAAAAGTACGCAGCATCCTCATGTTTAGAGGCACGACGCATGCGCTGGGAGGGATTTCCACCAGGCGATGCTGCCCTACAGTGATCACATGAGGATGACAGGAAATGTTGAATTGGTTAATGCTGTTGATACTTCCGCAACCGAAGTCAAAACGCCTGGCCGGCAAAGAGGAATCAATCCTGTAGCCCAGATCCGCCAGCACTTTCAGCGTGGTATCGCATACTTTCAGATAAGGAGCGCGGAAACAGAGAATAGGCTCTCCGGTGATCTGGGCAAGGATATCTCCGGAGGTTCTAATCAATTCTTTCTGAGTGTCGTAAGCTACATCCGTGCCGTAGTTTTCATTTATGTCGATCCCGTGATTCAGGCCATGACAGCCTATTTCGTGTCCCCCCTGGGTGGCCTGCTTCAGCAGATGAGAATAGGTGGCGGCAAAAGCCCCGGTGAAAAAGAGCGTGGCCTTCACCTTGTACTGGGCAAACATCTCATACAATCGCGAGATAGGGATATCAGAGCCGGGGATCCAATCGAAATCCACGCTGATGTGTATGTACTCATCCATTATCAGATACTTTCTTCTGCACCAGAAAATTGCCGATCACCAAGGCATCCAGGCCGGTGGAACAAAAGGTACGGATGGCATCGAAGGGGGAGTTTACGATTGGTTCGCCCCGCACATTGAAAGATGTATTCAGCAATACCGGCACTCCGGTGAGGGCTTCCGTCTCCTTGATCAGGCGGTGCCATAGCGGCAAGGTTTCCGCCGATACAGTCTGGGGCCTCACGGTGTTGTCCACGTGCACTGTGGCGGCAGCGTGTTCCTTGAGCAACTCTGTGGCATAATCAGCCCGAATCATGAAGTTATTCGGGGCCGGGGAACTGAGGTACTTGCCCCGGGATTCCAGAGTAAGCGAGGGACAATATGGACGCCAGGATTCACGGAACTTCACCTTGGCGTTTATGTCGTCTTTGACGTCCGGGTGATTCGGGCATGCGATGATGCTGCGTCCGCCCAAAGCCCTGGCACCCATCTCGGCTGGCCCCTGAAACCAGCCCAGATACTTGCCCTGTGCCAAAAGCTGAGCCGCAGCACGCGCGGGATCATCAGTACTGCTATAGCTCAATCCGCTTTGCTGCAGCGCGGTACGGATTTCGTCATTACTAAAAGCCACGCCATATTGGACATGGCGTAGAGGATCATGGATTTCTGCACCCATCTCTTGGGAAACCCAATATGCCGCACCGATGGCAGAGCCGTCATCCGATGAGGCGGGATGGATGAAGAGTTCATCGATGCCATCCAGGGCAAAGATGCTGCCATTGGCTTTGCAATTCATGAAAACGCCACCCGCCAGGCACAGTTTCTTTAGTTTGGTCTTGGCTTGAAGCTGCTTAACCAGGGCGCAGACGGCATCTTCCAGCCGGCTTTGCACCGCGTAAGCCAGATCTATGTACTCAGGTAGCAAATAGCGATTGATAGTCTTGCCTTTGTGTTGCACGCGCTCATTCAGTCCGATGGGAGTGAGATTGGCATTGTAAGAGCAGATAAAATCCGCTAAAGCATCGGTAAATCTGGGGTGATGCTTGTTTGAGCCCATTTTGAAGTACCCGGGATCAAGCCTATAACCGTCCTTCTCTATTTTGAGAACCTTATCCAGTCTTTGCAGCCAGGGATTACGATTCATGCGCTCTTCACCGTATGCCGCCAAACCCATCAGTTTACCTTCATCACTATTGGCATTGAAACCCAGATATGCGGTGAACCCACCATAGAACCACCCCAGGGAATAGGGAACTGGGATCTGCGTCACCTTGGAAAATGTCCCGGTATGTACCTCATAGCCGGTGACACAGACATCTTCTCCGTGTCCATCAGCGACCAGAACCATGGCATCACGATATCCGGATTGGAAGTAGCTTTGACAAGCATGTGAGAGATGATGATTGACAAAAACGATCTCCGGGATCATCCCCCTTTGACCGCTGGATCTCAGAGCGTCACGGATTTTGGCTCTGTAATGGGATGGGCGGTAAAGATTGAGATTTTCGATCACGCCACCCAGGCCGTCTCCGCCGCCCTTTCCAGATCCCTTCGTTCCTCTAAAACGGTTTACAATGGTTGCCTTGGCCAGGTTAGCTGCAATCTGGAAGGGATACTTGTGGCAGTCCCAGTTTACGGCAATTCTATTGATGTGTTGTAATTTCAGTCCATTTGAAGCCAGACACCAGTTCAGGGCTTGTGAAGGAAAGAGGCCGTGGGAGCCTTTGAAGCGATTGAACCTTTCTTCATGTGAAAAGGCTTTCAATTTCCCGTCCTCCACCAAACATGCGGAGGGATTTTGACCAAAAGCGTTGATACCCAGGATCAGCATAATCTATATCTCCAATTTAAAGCATTCGTGATCAATTCGTTGTATCAAATTCACAGCCCCCAGTTCCTTCAGGGCGGGTTTTAGCGCTGCCCTGTAGTGAAGCTTGCTTTGGCGCAGCTTATCCATCGCCTGCTCCCGAGATATGTAACCATGACGGATTTGGTTGCTCAGGTGCGCGTCAGTGTATGAAACGCCATACATTTTTTGAAACATATATTCTTTGAATACATTAAACATGCAATCCGTATGCCAGTCTTCTGTCGTATCCGGAGGGCTTTGCCAGTCCAGTTCCTTGCGAATACTTGCTAGGATGTGCTCGGGATCCCATCTCTCATAGGAATAAAACATCAGCGGGGCAAGAGCAGGATACCTGTGGTGGAGGTATGCGCTGGAGGGAAAAACCGCGGCACAGCCAAGCATACTGATCTTGGAAAAGCTGAGCAAACCCCTGGCCAGTGAAGGGGATTTGAGCATCTGCGTACCAAGCTTCAAAGCTCCTTGAATAGTGCCTTCGCGCTTGAATTGATGGGCTGAATCACCCTTGTGCTTCAGAGCCAGGAACGGTGAGTATTCCAAAGGGGTTGATGACCACACTATATATGGGGCTTTTGCCTTTACCGCGATTTGGGAGCCTAAAATATGCAGGTGTTTGCATGCTACACAGGTCAGGTTGGCAGCGATGGCTTCAGGATGATCCAGCCAGGCTTTGAAATAAGCCAGAAAGGAACGTTTATGCCCGTGATCTGGCAAGGAAACCCTGTGTAACGGTACGTTCAGCTTCTCGCATGTGCGCTCGGCATTGCGAATGGCAAAATCCCGGCTTCCATCGTGCAGATAGATAAACGCCTCAGCCTTCAATCCGTAATGCCGGACCAGACGATACAAGGCATAAGTACTATCTTTGCCTCCGCTGAGCCCCACCACGCAATCAGCTCTGCCGGAGTGTTTACCCAAGCCTTTGAACTTGGTTATCAGGCGCTGATCGCCTTTCACGGTGTAAGCAGGATAGGAATTTCTGCACCAGGAACATACGCCGTTCTCATCAAAATCACTGCCGGGAAGAGTATCCGGCATTAGGCACTTACTACACCGCCGCACCATTTCTCCTCTTCAAAACGTACACGCAAGACTTGTTGATCTGATTGTACATGATATCAATGCATTTATATTCGGATTGCCACAGGCTGGCCTGCATTACGGCATCGGCTATATGATAATGGTTAACTCCCAATAGCACCTTGCCCTCTGCCTTCAGATGCCGGGGCAGTTCCATCAGAAAACGCCGGATGGTCTCTACTCCCTCTTTCCCGCCACAAAAGCGTTTCTGAGACAGTGTATCCGGAAACAGTCCCCTGGCTTTTCCCTTTTCGGTATCGATGTAAGGAGCATTGAACGCGATCAGATCAAAGTCACCCTCCATCCCGGAAAAGAGGTCACTATGCAGGTAGCGGATGCCGCTTTTAGGGTCATTGGCCTTGGCGTAATCCAAGAGCTCAGCACAATGATCGGCGGCTGTTACGCTGTTACATTGATAACGTAGTTGTACGTGCCGTGCCAGCACCGCATACGGCCCGCAGCCCAGATCCAGAAAGTCCGCATCGGGAGGCAAATGCCGTTTGATGGCGTGAATGAGAACCACGGTGGTCCAATCCCAGTATTGCCCCCACTTCGCCTCGGGAGCAGCAAAGCCATATAGTTGGCGGAACAAGGATTTATTCGTGCGGATAATGCTTATCGCGCTGGAATATAGACGATATGGATGGAATTGTCTTGGCAACAGTTCACTCCTTTCAGATCGTTTGACTTCGTTACTAAGGGATTCTGGCTCAGCCGGATAAGATCGAAAAAATGATAATCTAAGCATCACAAACCATCGTAAGTCCCTTTTCGTGATTGTATACTGGGCAGTCAAGGATTTTCTGGTTTTTGAAAAGAGTTTCATATAATCATTGTCCTTGACTTTTGTCCTGCTGCCATGTTGAATGCGCTTCAAATCAAAAAAGAGAGAAATATGAGCTGGATATACGGTTACCTATGCAAGACCCCGGAGCGCATTGTAAACAGGATTGACCGCCCCGCGGAGTTGGTGTATCAGACTCCCGTGATCAGTGTGTATGCGCCAGTTGCCGGCAAAAATATCCTTGGTTTCCCGCATCCGCTGCGGCCAGAGGAGCAGGTCTTCATCCTGGGCGATCCCATTATTCCCCACGGCGAGGATTTTCATTATCCGGATCTGGCCGATTGGAAAGGGGTTTTGGCGAATGAGAGCAGTATCCACAGGCTGGAAGGGCATTGGTTGATTTTGATCGCGTCAGCATCGGGGATCAGGGCTTATAACGACGCTCTATGCAAACGCAGCCTGTATATCCACGAATCCCCGGAGCGGATCTTTTTTTGTTCGGATATCTCGCTGATCAAGGAAGCAGGACTGGCAGAACTGGATCCACAGCGTTTTGGAGCTTATTGGCACACAATGTTTCCCCCAAACGTGAGGAAGTATGCGCCGAGTTCTCAAAGCTGGTACAAAGGTATTTCCATGCTATTTCAGGGGGGATGCGCTGAGCTTTCCATCAGCGGAGTGCGGCTGATGCATCGCCCATTCAGCCCTTCATCAGAACCGGCTAATCTGCACAAACAAATTGAAAACATGACCCTTTTGCCGCTCCGGGCAGGACGCCGGGTATGTGTCGGTCTTAGCGGAGGCATGGATATTCGTCCCTTGCTGGCCGTTATGCTAAAATCCGGATTTCCATTTGACACTGTTCATTTCGGGGTAAAAGACACCTGGGATTATCGGATAGCGCAGCGCATTGCCCGGGACTTTCATCTCCCCTTCCGATTTATTGGACATCGTGAGGTATCCCTGGGTTGGGAGAGCGCGGTGGTCTATCTCCACCAGCGTGGCTTTGGCTTCAATCCTGCCAGCAACTGCCTGATGGGCTATCACCCCATCATCGCGGAAGCGGCGGATGTCTTTCTGGGTGGTAGGTGGGGGGAACTGCTTCGCTTTCGCTTTATGGCGGCACACATGAAAAGCCTGATCAAACCTTCCGGACTTGATGCCGGGACTATCTCCGCTTATCTGTATAATCAACCTGAGAGCTTTTTTGTGCCGGAGATTGATAGGATTATGCGGGATGGCTTCTTTGAAGCTCTAAATGAAGCCGTGAGCCTGATGCCAGATAGCAGGGGGATGGCAAATCCCTTGTGGCTGGATCTTTTCTATGCGCGCTATTCGCTGCGCAGTATCGATCTGCCCGATCTAAGCAATCTGGACGCCTGTATCGTTGATCACATGCCTTATCTGCAGCACTCCATAATGTCTCAACACTGGCACTGCGGGCTGTTTCAGCAGCTTCGCGAAGGAATTCACCGCAAAATCATCAGGGACAATGCTCCCGGCTTGCAGCACTACCCACTAGCCATAGCCGACGCCAAAGCCCCTTACTATTTCCCGCCCTATGCCATGAAACTTGTGGCAAAGCTGCAGAGGAAAAAGGTGCACACCGCTACAATCACAGAGCAGTTTCTGGCTGAGAATGAAGCTAACATCCGTGCTCTGCTGGAAGAAAAAAGAGTAAAGGAAGACCCCTGGCTGGATCTGCCAAAGCTGCGTGGTATGGTAGCTGCCTTTTACGCCGGAGATAAGGCAAGGCAGAATGCGGTTCTCAGCTTCATCAGCTACGTCTTGGGGAAGTAGCAGAATACGTCCAAGCCATCACAGTACTTAGAAGTTATAGCTCAGGCCGATGCCATTGATAGCTGGGGAAGGGTATATCTGTAGCAGACGGGGCGTACTGCCCAGTACCAATTTGGCGGTAAAATATCCGATTGCTGCACCAGTAAAGGCATCGCTGGCCCAGTGATTGTTATCATGAACGCGGGAGATGCTGGTAAGGGTGGCAATGCTGTATACGGTGGGTGCCACCCATTTGCTGTCACGGTATTGGGCTGCAAAGATGGGGGCGATACTCCAGACGATGGTAGCATGTCCGGAGGGAAAGCTGACATTCTTACGTTTCCAAGAGTGGAAGAATTCCTTGCCTGCGTCGGCGGAGGGGCGTTTGCGTTGTGAAGTTAGCTTGAAGCTTTGAGTTACGCATTGGGCCAGGATAAAGCTTTTCAGAGAAAGCAGACCTGTATCGGTGGTTTTGGGGCTGTCGGTGATCAAGCCGCCGGTAATGGTAAGTCCGATGGCAGGGAGCACGTAGATGCCCTCACCGAACTGTTTGGCTATGGTCATGATTTGGTCGCTGTGCTCACTGCGATTCTTCTGTGTAAAATCCTTGATTTCCTCATCGGCAAGATAGAGCGCCGTAAAGCCGAGCAATACTCCTCCTGCGGTCAGCCACTGCTCTGTATCCCAGGTAAACGGCTCCTGCAGACCCTGGTAAACGCTATTTGGATAGGAACGCAGGTATTTATTGGTAAAGCTCTCATCGTCAGCGTGTAAGATCCCCGCGATTGCGAGCGTCAGGAGGATGAGAATGGGCAGCTTAGGCATTACGCGAAGGATGGGGCGGGGTGATGATCGCGAGGGCAGTGCCGCTATCCAGCAGGATTTCCGGCTCGGAGATCAGGCAGATATTGCTGATGCCGCGGCTCTGAGACCGCTTGATACAAAGATCAGTGAGGGGATATGCCAGGCCGCGGGAATCCGAGAAATGAACTTCATCGCTCCAGGGAAGCAGCGAAAGCAAGCTCCTCTCGGGAACTCTCAGAGTGATCCTGCCGCTGATAAAAAAGAGGATCTGGAAAGCGCTTTCCACACGGGCCGAAACACCTTGTTCATGTAGCATAAGGAGGTTTTGCAGGATGCCCAAAGCGTGATCGAAGCGTCCCTGCATATCGTTGCAGATTACGATCTGATCGTAGTATGCGCGGTGAAGACACTCGCGCAGTGCCAGTTCCGTATCGGTCTCGTTCTTTTCGGGCTGGTGCCGGACGATGGGGATATCAGCGTACAGGCTCAAGAGTGCCGGATCCACCGAATCAAAATCTCCGATAATGCAGGCGGGGACAAGCCCCAGATCGTGTATTCTATTCAGTCCCTCATCCACAGCAATGACATCGCCGGCTATATTCGCATAGCCCGAGACGATATCAATGGGGGCGTGATTGGTAAAGACGTATGCGGTTCTATCAGCGGAAGGCATAGGCTTCGATGCGGTTCAGATAATTAGCGGGATTCAGCTTGCCTTCCTGATACTGCACTTCGTAATGCAAATGGGGGCCGGTGGAAAGCCCGGTGCTGCCCATCAGAGCGATGATCTGGCCTTTTTCCACTGTGTCACCTTCCTGCACCAGAGGATTGTACAGATGAGCATAGAGGCTACGATAACCATTACCGTGATCAATGGTGATCCTTTTGCCGTAACCACTGTCATAATCGGACCGGATAACTTTGCCGGAAGCGGTGGCGTAGATCGGAGTGCCAGCGGCATTGGCGATATCGATGCCCTGATGAAATTCCAATTGACCCGTGATGGGATGGATCCGGGTACCCCAGGTATCAGAAATGCGACCAAAAGTAGGATAGATGCCGGGTACGTTCTCCATGCTCTCCGGGATGATAAAGCTTTGATAGTCATCATCTTGCTTTTTGGCATCCAGACCTTGCAGGATGGAAACAAGGCGTTCATCGGTGTGATGCAACCGCTGCTGCAATCCGGCATCCAGGGTAACGTTCAGATGCTTGGCATCTCCGCCGCCTGCATAGGGATAATCCTTTGAAATATCAGCTTTTATCTGTAGTGAATCCAGCATGTTATAGATGGAATCCACCGTGGCTGAATAGAGCTCCAGCTTGGCCTTTAAAAAGCTGTTTTGCCGCTGCAATTCTATAATCCGGCGCTCCTGGCTGTTCTTGGTGAGCGCAAAGCCAAAGGCCGCGCCAAACAGAACCAGCAGGATCATGATGGCGATTCTGAGTAGCTTGGTCTGTTTATTCTTATCAGCAACGAGTTCGCCCAGGCCCGGGGGGACAAGGGGCTCCTCATTCATATCAGGTAAATCTTTGTTATCTTTCATAGTTCCTTATCTGATGCAAATTTCATGCCATAGATTACTGACAATGATGAGCTTAGGAATGCGTAGGGCTGATCGGAAGCTGGCATCAGTCTCTCTTCCCGCCCTTGAAGCGCCATCCGATCAAACGTGCCATGGAATAGGCCAGAGCTTTGCGCAGGGGTACCGAGCGGTATTCACGTACCAGGGCCAGAGGGATCAGCGCCAGTAGACGAAGCACAGCACCCACTCCGAAGATTACCTGTTCGGGTTCCAAAATGCGCCAGCCGACATTGAGCGACTCGGGATAAAAGATGCCTGAGGCCAGGGATGAACTCATCATAAACACCCCCGTGGCAGCAGCATAGATCCCGCTGTAGGCCTGTTCGCGGCGTTTAGGAGCTATGGAAAGCACGAAGTTTGTGGTGATGATGCCCGTACCGGCCCACATAAAGCCGGAACTGAAGGCTTCAAACCAGAGGATGGTGTGATTGGCAGCGCTCATGAAGAGCCAGAGTACGGGATTGATCGCGCCCAGCACCACGCAGATCTTCATGGCGGTCTTATTGCCGAAGCGATCGATAAACTTGCCCCAGAAGCTGAAGGCTAAAAGCGAAGAGCCCATGTGCAGGGTATTGTAGAGCTGCACTTCAAAGAGGCCCATCTCCAGTTTCTTTAGCATAAAAGGTCCCCAGAAGGGGCTGCCCACTCCGGTGGCCAGCATCCACCAGGCGCCAAAGACCAGCAGCAGACGGAAGTTCTTGTCCTGCAATGGTTCCAGAAACACCTGCCGCAAGCTCTGATGCGTATTCAGTGGTCGTTTACGCTCCGGCTGCAGGGCTAGAAAGGAGAGTCCGATGATCCCGATGATGGAGGCTCCCACAAAGACGAAGGCCAGGAAAAGGGCTTGGTTTTGGGGGACAAAATAGTGTCCCGCCTTCAGCAGCGAGAGATAAGCTGACTTGATACCGGTACCGCCGCTATCAAAGAGATCCACATGGAAACTAAGCACATAGCTAAAGACAAGGCCGATGGCGATGAGGATCTGATTGCGTCTGGAGAAAAACCTGCCCCGGATGTTTAGCGGGATGAGATCACTGATCCAGGCAATCCAGATATTAGCCCCGGTGGCCTGAAATCCCGCGCTGAAAAAGAGCAGCATCAAGAGGAACCAAATGCCTTCCTTTTGATTTGGGAAAAGTAGTGCGAGACCCAGAAAGAGCGTGAGAAAACGGCCAATAAAGGTGATCCAGACGCAGGGCCAGCGGCGCTGAGTGATGTGGTGTGAAAAGGCCACCCCCAGAGGTTGCCAGATCGCGGAGAGCTGTCCGATGGCAGAAAGCATGCTGTATTGCAAGGGACTGGCGCCCATGATCACCATCAGCTTGGTGATGAAGGAACTGCCGATGGTGGCCAGATTTCCATAAACCTGAGCGAAAGAGCCCTCGGTGATGGATTTTCTGTACACCTTGTGGATCAGGCTTTGTGCTTTTTCCCCGCGGGCAGCCATGGCTTCATTTCTCCTTATCTTGTAGCAATTTTGAGTCCATCAACGTGGGGCGCGGCTTTTTGTCCACAGGTATTTTTGGGGTCAAGCTGCGCTTGACGGGACAGGTACTGCGGACAAGATAGGCTGCTGCGTAGCGAGATGGGTGCTTGCGGTGCAACGTGTCCCCAGTCTGTGCTCCTTTCAGGTCCATCATCAAATGGGAGTCATACCCTTATCAAGTATTTATGGTTTAGGCTTGATTAGGGCTAGATAGTGAGTGACTGACGCCGTCAAAAGTGGATCAATTCTTGCTGCAATCGCGAGAGAGGAGCATGCCTGCCGGGGTTTCAGCATTTGCTAAAAGGGCTGGATGCCTTATTATGTCATTACCAAATAGTAAGAGGCAAAGATATGAAATACAGTATGATCCTGATACTCCTGAGCCTGCTCAGCGCAGGGCTTTGGGCTGAAATCGACTTTAGAGTGGATGCGGAGCTGGGGATGGCATTTCCCGGCTACAATGACGTGCGCATCCCGAACGACGATATACATTCCATGTTTTCTTTGAAGGACGACCTGTCGGTGGATCCCGTGTTCAGTTCCAGATTACAATTGAACATGAAGCCTCATCCCAGGCATCAGTTTTCTCTGCTTGCGGCACCGCTTACTCTGAAGCCACAGGGTAAGTTTGACCGTGATATTGTGTTTCAAAACAAGACTTTCAACGCGGGGAGCGAGATTGACGCGATTTACCGCTTCGATTCATACCGTGCCCAATACCGGTACTTTTTCCCGAAACCCCTGTGGGTGTTGAAATCCGTGGGAGCCTCACTGAAGATCCGGGATGCGGAGATCAGTCTGGATGACGGCAATCAGAAAGCCAGCAAGACCAATACTGGGCTGGTTCCCCTACTAAGCATCAATGCTGGATATCCGATCATGGAAGAGCTGGAGGCTGTATTGGAAGCGGAAGGATTGGCTTCACCCTATGGCCGGGCTGAGGACGTGTATCTGGGCCTGGAGATGAAGTTTAGTGAAGCCAGCAAAATACGTGTGGGCTACAGATTTCTGGAAGGCGGATCCGATATCGACGAGGTTTACACCTTTGCCGCGATCCACTATGCCACAATCGGCTTTAGCCTTGGATTTTAGATATACAGGAGCGATGGATGCAAGCATTCACTTTTTATAACCCGACCAAAATCCTCTTTGGAGAAGGGCAGATCGCGCAATTGGGGCGTGAGATGAATCACGACGGCATCTCGCGCTGCCTGTTGATAGCCGGAGGG
>JAGOKK010000148.1 GCA_017994635.1 Candidatus Cloacimonadota bacterium
GATCTTCTCCTTGTTCTTTAGTTTTTTGCTTAAAACCATCAAAACAAAGAGTGGGATCCGGCTCAACCTTTTTCTTCATCTGGCTGACTCCAATTTACACCAACCTTTGAGACACTACCAGGATTTTCTGTTTATTGAAAAGAGTTTCATATAATCATTGTCCTTGACTTTTGTCTGCTGCCATGTTGAATGCGCGAATCAAAAAAGAGAGAATTATGAGCTGGCTCTACGGTTATCTAAACAAAACTCCGGAGCCCATTGTAAACAGGATTGGCCACCCCGCGGCTGTGTGGGGTATATATTAGCTGCCTTTTACACCGGCGACAAAAGCAAGGCAGAATGCGGTTCTCAGCTGCATCAGCTACGCCCTGGGGAAGTAATAGGCTTTCCTCTTTGAAATGACATAATCTTACTGGGGCATGGGGCTTCAGCCCCATACAATATTGGGTGGTGGGCCTCGCTTGGATTATGTCATTTCAAAAAACACTAACAGAATTCATCCAAGCCATCATTGCACTTAGAATTGATAGCTCATGCCGATGCCATTGATGGCCGGGGAAGGGTGGATCTGGAGCAGACGGGGCGTGCTGCCCAGCACCAGTTTGGCGGCAAAATATCCGATTGCGGCTCCGGTGAAGGCGTCGCTGGCCCAGTGATTGTTATCATGAACGCGGGAGATACTGGTAAGTGTGGCAATGCTGTAAACGGTGGGTGCCACCCATTTGCTTTCCTGATATTGCGCTGCCAGGATCGGGGCGATACTCCAGACTATGGAGGAGTGTCCGGAGGGAAAGCTGTCATTTTTGCGATGCCAGGAGTGGAAGAATTCCTTGCCTGCATCGGCGTAGGGGCGTTTGCGTTGTGAGGTCAGCTTGAAGCTTTGAGTTACGCATTGCGCCAGGATAAAGCTTTTTAGAGAAAGCAGCCCTGTGTCGGTGGTCTTGGGACTGTCGGTGATCAAGCCACCGGCAATGGTAAGTCCGATGGCGGGGAGCACGTAGATGCCCTCGCCGAACTGTTTGGCAATGGTCATGACTTGCTTGCTGTTCTCGCTGCGATTCCTCTGGGTAATATCCTTGATTTCCTCATCGGCGAGGTAGAGCGCCGTAAAGCCGAGCAATACTCCTCCGGCGGTTAGCCACTGACCTGTTTCCCAGGAGAACGGTTCCTGCAGACCCTGGTAAACGCTATTGGGATAGGAACGCAGGTATTGATTGGTAAAGCTCTCTTCGCCGGCGTGTAAGATACCCGCGATTGCGAGCGCCAGGATGATGAGTATGAACAGCTTAGGCATTGCGCGAAGGATGGGACGGGGTGATGATGACCAGGGCAGTGCCGCTATCCAGCATAATCTGCGGTTCGGGATCAAGGCAGATATTACTGATACCGCGGCTCTGAGACCGCTTGATACAAAGATCGGTGAGGGGATAGGCAAGGCCGCGGGAATCCGAGAAATGTACTTCATCGCTCCAGGGAAGCAGTGAAAGCAGGCTCTGTGGAGTTACGCTGAGCTTGACGGATTGACTGATGAAAAAGAGGATCTGGAAAGCGCTTTCGATCCGGGCCGAAACGCCCTGTTCATGCAGCATCAGGAGATTCTGCAGGATGCCCAGAGCGTGATCGAAGCGTCCCTGCATATCATTACAGATCACGATCTCGCTATAAATGCCCAGCCTGATACACTCCCTTAGCGCCAGCTCCGTATCAGTCTCGTTCTTTTCGGGCTGGTGCCGTACGATGGGGATATTGGCATAAAGGCTCAGGAGTTCCGGATCCACCGAATCAAAATCTCCGATAATGCAGGCGGGGACAAGCCCCAGATCGTGAACTCTTCGTAGTCCCTCATCCACAGCAATGATGTCGCCGGATATATTCGCATAGCCTGAAACGATATCAAGGGGGGCGTGATTGGTAAAGATGTATGCAGTTCTATCAGCGGAAGGCATAGGCTTCGATGCGGTTCAGGTAATTCGCGGGATTCAGCTTGCCTCCCTGATACTGCACTTCGTAATGCAAATGGGGGCCGGTGGAAAGTCCGGTGCTGCCCATCAGAGCGATGATCTGGCCTTTTTCCACTGTGTCGCCTTCCTGCACCAGAGGATTGTACAGATGAGCATAGAGGCTGCGATAGCCATTGCCGTGATCTATAGTGATCCTTTTGCCATACCCGCTGTCGTAATCAGCACGGATCACCTTGCCGGACGCGGTGGCGTAGATCGGCGTGCCGGCAGCATTGGCGATGTCGAGACCCTGATGAAACTCCAACTGCCCCGTGATGGGATGAATCCGGGTACCCCAGCTATCAGAAATGCGGCCAAAAGTGGGATAGATGCCGGGGACGTTCTCCATGCTCTCCGGGATGATAAAGCTTTGATAGTCATTATCTTGCTTTTGGGTCTCCAGACCTTGCAGGATGGAAACGAGGCGCTCATCGGTGCTATGTAACTGCTGCTGCAGCCGGGCATCCAGGGTAAGGTTCAGATGCTTGGCTGCTCCGCCGCCGGCGTAGGGATAATCCTTTGTATTTTCAGCTTTTATCTGCAGTGAATCCAGCATGTTATAGATGGAATCCACTGTGGCGGAATAGAGC
>JAGOKK010000149.1 GCA_017994635.1 Candidatus Cloacimonadota bacterium
CCTTCAGTACCTGCATAAGTATGATCGTTCAGTACAAACCAAATCATAGCATCGAAGCCAGATGATATCATTGGCAAATTAGAATGGATCAAAAAATGGGGGAATGCTAACTATTTGAGGACTTAACAAACTTGTTTGTCGATTACCCTAAAAGCTGTAAGATACGAAAAACCCTGGCCTGTGATGGTCAGGGTTAATCGCTTGTGAGTAGTAAATCAGCTTAGTTCTCTACGCTTGTAGATGAAGTATCCGGCGATAAACATCAGGACACTCACCAGCAGAGAGATCAGGTTTTCATGCATCCCAATGGTCTGCCATGCCACCTTAAAGGTTACTATGTCGGATTTGACCATGCTAAATGGCAAAAAGAAGATTCTGAAGAAATAACCAAAGGGGCTGAACAGCTGTATTTCCTGCCAGACACTCATTACTAACAACCGAAAGACGTCGATTACAGCCAGACTAATCCACAGTTTCAAAAAAGCCTGTTTCCGAAACATGCAGGAGAATAGCCAGAATATAGCTGTGATGGACATCATCGAGAGGAAGATCATTACCAAGGGACTCAGGACGGCCCCAATGCATGTACCAAAACTGTAAACGCCAATAATGCTGAGTACTCCGGCGATTATCACTCCGCTGATCACAGCCAGCAGGGCATACTGGATCATCATCAAGGGAATGGAAAGCGTCAGCTTTGCCGCCATCATCTTCAATACACTTACTGGCTGGGAATTGTGCATTATCTCGCACTTCTTTACATAGTCCCCATTCAACATATTTTCGTTTGATTGCATGGAGGACAGAATGCAAAACCAACCCAGAACAACAGACATCGAATATAGTAGACCTCTGATCACCAAATCGGGATCGATCCTGCTGGTCTCACCAATACTAATAAAATCCGGCATGCCATAGCGTATGGCCCCGTAGACGGAGATGAGTCCAGAGAAGACGAAGAAGGCTGTCACCACATACGAAGGGATCAAAAAGGTGATTCTGTGGGTTTGCCATTCCTTGCGTAACAATGCCTTATACTGCTTCATTATTTCCTCCTACATATTCCATAAAGATATCTGCAAGCTTGGGACGATTGTAGATCGCACCTTCGATCTCCACTTTCGCGTCCACCACGGCACTTACGAAACCCAAAGTGCTATTGATCACTTTTGGCTTGTGTGCTTCCAATTCCCCTATCCGGTCGGCAGGAATGGTGATCACATGCAAACGCTGCTTCAGGGCTTCCACTTCTTCATTCAGGATGATCTTCCCCTTGTCGATAAAGATGATCTCCTGCAGAATGTCCTCAACCTCTTCCACTTGATGCGTAGAAATGAAGATCGTACGCTGCTCGTCAAAGAACTCCCCGAGGATGATGTTGAAAAATTCCTTGCGGAAGGCTATATCCAGGCCCAGCGTGGGCTCGTCCAGCAGCAAATAGCGCACATCGAGGGACAGGGTCAGGAGCAGATACAGCTTGGTCTTCATGCCTTTGGAGAGTTTGCCCACCTTCTTGTTCATCGGCAAGTTGCTCTTGGCCAGCAAACGCTCAGCCCGGTCATTGTTAAAATGCGGATTCATATCTTTGATATAGTCCCAGCTTTGTTTCACCGTCATGCGATCGTCCAGGCCGCTGATATCAGGTATGAATGCCACTTGATTGAATACCCGGTGATCTCTGTGCTTTAGTTCCATACCATCCAGAGATACCTTACCTTCATGCTTCAGATAACCCAGCATACAACGCATTAGAGTGGATTTCCCCGCACCATTCTTGCCCAGCAAGCCCACGATCTTGCCCCAGGGAAGAGTGAAAGACACGTCATCCAGGGCCTGGAACTTTCCGTAGTTCTTGCACACTTTATCGATCTCGTAAGGGACCGGATTGCTTTCAAAGGTCTTTTCATACAAAGTCATTGTTCTTCTCCATAAATACTGTTGGTTTTGGCGATGATCTCTTCCCTGGCAATGTCGTAACTCTTTGCCAACCGTAGGGTAGGCTCCAGGGATTCCCGAACGAAACTGCCTTTGCGGCTTCTTATGATCGTTTCCCGGGCACCCGGTGCTACGAAAATCCCAATGCCACGCTTCTGATAAAGTATGCCTTCACTGACCAGGGCTGTGATCGCATTACCTGCTGTAATCGGATTGATGCGGTATTCCGTAGCCAACACTCTGAGTGATTTCACCTGGTCTTCTTCCTTGAGCGCTCGTGCGAGAATCTGCTCTTCTATCTGCTGACGTAGCTGCAGGTAGATGGGCATGTCTTCCTTAAAAGCATTCATTCCAACCTCTTGTCTTTTATTTCACCGGGGACTGTCATGGTGATGTAGTCAACTATGACAGTACCCCACTTTCTGTCAAGAACTATTTTTTAAGTTCGTTCTTTTTTTCCCCATGCAGGTAATTAGAGCGCAGAAAGGGTGCAAACCCTCACTTAAAACTTCAAATTGCGCTCACTTGGACAATTGATGCTATCACATTGTTGAAAAATACGATATGGTTAGACACATCTGCTTTGTTGGACTTGGACAGTACCATGATGAGCGA
>JAGOKK010000062.1:0-4107 GCA_017994635.1 Candidatus Cloacimonadota bacterium
ATACAATGTACAATTTACGATGTACGATGTACAATTTGGACCACAAAACGATACTACTAAACAAGGATGGATAACATGAAATGGCTTAGCTTCGTAATAGCATTCTTATGTGTAAGTTTCGGACATGCATTACTTACTGTGCCACAGAATGTGCGGGCAGCAGCGATTGGGCCTAATGGTTTTACTTTAAGGTGGGATACTGTGACAGGGGCTAACAGTTATGAGGTCGAAGTCTTTGGAACTCTGGATGATTACTTAGTCAATACGGGTTTTGAGGGATTAAGTACATTCCCTGATGGGTGGAGCTGTAGTAAGGCAAGTGTAGCGAATGCTGGTGAGATACAAGGAATGGCTCACCAAGGTACGTACCTTGGAATAATCCAGAACGATGGGTATGTAATGCTTCCGAAGTTCGATGATACCTGTTTGCTAAGGTTTTGGGCTAAGGCAGCGAATAAAAATACCAACTCATCTATAAGAGTGGAACTTATTCGGGGTGAGTCAATGGAACTTATAAAAACCCTTCAAAGCAAGACAGATGAAAGTGGTGAATTATTTACATACTATGTCAGCGAGAATATTATCCCATTTAATCCAGAAGGGCTTGACAATTGCCAAGTCAAGATACGGCAGTTTGACGGAGCATCCATTTTCCATATAGATGATGTCAAGCTGCAAAAGACATCAATTGTTCCTGGATTTGGAACAACACCAACCAACGCGATCAGAATAACTGGATTGGATTCCGAATCGATCTATACTTACAGGATTCGTGGATTAGCGGGTACTGAACAAGGCCAATACTCGTATCCAAGTTATATTACTACTCTCTCTGCTTCAAGCAACACCTCCTCTGGCAGCATCATCAACGGCAGTTCAGTATCTATTCCTCTCCCCACAGTGGGATCTTTTGCCAATCAAGCTCTGCAGATTACTCCTTCAACCTCCGGAGACTCGGATTATACGGTGACTGTATCGGAAGTTGATGGCGGTTTGTCATACGCCATATCCTGTGATTCAAACGCGTACTTGAACGGGATATATTCCATTTCTCATCCCGGATACAGGTCTTCGAGTATTCTGGTTTCGTCAGGTAATGTAACGGATATCTCACACAGCAATGGATTAACCAGCTTCAGCATCGAAAGCTTTGACTCCAAAGGCACCCTTACAGTTACACTGGATTTGGATACAGACACCCTCCCCGTAGAAATGGGAAACATGACAGTCTCTTACTTTGGCGCGCATGCTGTGAATCTGCAATGGCTTAGCCATAGCGAGACCAACCTTTTGGGTTA
Organism: Candidatus Cloacimonadota bacterium; assembly: GCA_017994635.1. GTDB lineage: Bacteria > Cloacimonadota > Cloacimonadia > Cloacimonadales > Cloacimonadaceae > UBA5456. Next base: position 1,299 of record JAGOKK010000062.1, read on the forward strand.
CTATGTATGGCGTTCGGAAACGGGCAATCTGCAGGACGCCAGGATGATATCGCCATTGATCCAGGCAACGAACAGCAGTAGCAGTGCGAGTTACGTGTTTCAGGATAATCACGCTGTTCCCCGCGCCACATATTGGATTGAAGCGGTGGAATACTCTGGTGGTTCCAGTTATCATGGTCCAGTGATCTATCAGGCTCCAGAGCAGGGTAGCGAAGCTCCGGAAATCCAGCGTACAGCCCTGGAGAGTATCTATCCCAATCCCTTCAATCCTACTACCACCATTTCTTACTGGTTGAAAGAGCGGCAAAGCGTTAGCCTGCGCATTTACGATTATCGGGGGCGCCTGGTGCACAGTGTAAATAAAGTGATGCAAGAAACTGGGAAGCATAGCTACATCTGGAATGCAGGTGATGCGGCAAGCGGTGTATATTTGATGAAACTGCAGATTGGCAGAGAGAGCTTTGTGAGGAAGATGGTTTTACTCAAATAGCACGCTGATGACGCGGATAGCGCGGATAATTTAGATTATGAAAGCAGTTGATAGAACTCAGATCACCATGATCAACACGATTTGCCAGATTCTTGAGATACAAGCTATAAGACAAGTAATGAGATTTGCTTTTTGAATAAAGAAATCAGTGCAATACGGTATTCTGCATACCCTAATTGTTCATCGAGCATGCCAATTGTATATTGACAAGAAACTCCATCATTTGCGCCATTTGCGACCTTTTGTATTCGCGTACATTTGTGGTAAAAACAAATCCGTGTAATCTGCGTGATCTGCGTGAGATAATTCTGCGTTCCTCTGCGGGAAGCAACTCGAAAACTTGAAAACTTCATGCCAAGCTTATACGCAAGATTCTCGCCCGATACAGCTCCTGCTTCGTTACTCCCAATACTGCTTCCAGTACATCATATAGCGAAGGGCTTTCCAGCTTCTTCCGTATCGTCAATCGGTTGCCTTGCAGTTCTATGCTAACAATAATCTCTTTCAGGTCATAGCTCTTACTGCGTTTTTCAGTCGTTTTGGTATAGAGCATTGACTGGGCAGCAGAGAACTTCGCGATGCGGTCGTTGACGCCTATAGCGAGATCAGGGGGCAATTGCACTTCCAGCAGTTCCTCTGTGGGGATCAGGGCATCTTTGCCGATACGCACGCAATCGGTCAACACAAAATCCGGAATCTGAGTTTTCTGAAACTCCGCCAGGATGCGCTCCGCGCCATACTCCTCGTAGAATGAGATATCGAAGTATTCGGCGATGCTTTCCACTCCCACCGGCAATGGCGGGGAGAGGCTTACCTTCGGATGCGGAGAAAAGCCCATGGTGAAAACCGTGGGCAAATCCAGCACCGAAATGCGACGGAACAGCATACGCATCCAATCCAGATGCGAGATGAAGCGCAAGAGTCCAGTCTTTTGATACGAAACGCGATAACGGTATTGGATCTGGATGTTGTAATTCTGCTCTTGCGTCGGTGCCTTACCCGGAAAGCCTGAAGGCAGGGGTGCTTCCGCGTTCACGGTTCGCGCGCGATCGTCACACGCTCCGCAGAGACTGCATAAATCCCGGCAATCCTTTGTCGATTCCCCTTTTAGCGATTTCTTATACTCGCTTTTCAGGAACTCTTTACATACACCGATATCAATGAAATCCCAAGGCAATGCCGCCTCGGGATTTTTTTTGCCCAAAAATCGGGAGGGCTCGATCCCGCATTGCTCAAAGGCCGCTTCCCATTTGCTATAGTCCCAATTCTCGTTCCAGGCATCGAAGCGCGCGCCACTACGCCATGCGGTGTAAATCACTTCTGCCATCCTTTCATCCCCGCGGGTGATGCAGGCTTCCAGCATGGAGTTTTCGATGGTATGATACTTGATGCGGATGTTGCGAGATTTGAGGAAGGCATCCTTTACCTTGCGGGCCCGGGTAAGCAGCGTCTCAGGATCCAGCATGGCGCACCACTGAAAGGGAGTAAAAGGCTTTGGAGTAAAAGGAGATAGGGTCACACTTATGCTCAGGCGCCGTTTACCCAGGGTGTTAATCTTGTTGATCAGATCGATGATGCCCTGAATATCCTCATCGGTTTCTTCCGGCAGCCCGATCATGAAGTAAAGCTTAATCTTTTGCCAGGAAAGCGACAATGCGATCTCGACCCCGCGCAAGATCTCTTCTTCACTCAGGTTTTTGTTGATGACGTCCCGCAAACGCTGCGATCCCGCTTCCGGAGCGATGGTAAGTCCTTCCCGGCCGAGGTTCTGCATCAGGCTGACCAATGAATCATCCAGACTGTCCACCCGCAAAGATGGCAGGGAAACATGCGTTTTACTGGTATTTACTACTTCCAACAGCTTGAACATCAACTCTCTGATGCAGCTGTAATCACTGCTGGAGAGCGAGATCAAGCCCGCCTCATCCCAGCCGGAAGCCTGAACTTCCTGTAGCAGTTCCTTCAGGATATCGTCGCAATTGCGCTCACGCACGGGACGATAGAAGTAACCGGCATGACAAAAACGGCAACCCCGGGAGCAACCCCGCATAATTTCCGCCACATAGCGATTGTGAGTGGCAAGCTGCCAGCTCAGGAGTTGCGGTTTGTGCAGCTTCTCCGGAGAATTGAAATCCGCGTACTTGCGGCTGCGGATGATGCCGTAAGGTTTTATCAATGGAGCAAAAAGGGATTCGTGCGGACATATTGCTTTGTCGATACCAGCGGATAGGATTGCAGACGTCTCGTCTGCATAAGCAGCATAGCTGCTTTCTATTACGGAACTGCGTTCCGTATCGACACGGGACGTGTCGAATCCTG
>JAGOKK010000062.1:4207-11390 GCA_017994635.1 Candidatus Cloacimonadota bacterium
GGATAGGATTGCAGACGTCTCGTCTGCATAAGCAGCATAGCTGCTTTCTATTACGGAACTGCGTTCCGTATCGACACGGGACGTGTCGAATCCTGTAAATTCCGGTACCCAACAGCCCTCGATTTGCTTTAGCTGTTCCAGGCGTTCAGCCCTCGTGGGATAACGTTTCAGTACTTCAGCGATTTCCACTATCGCGTCCTCCGCTTCCCCCAAAAAGAAGACATCGATGAAGGGGGCCAATGGCAGAGGATTGGTGGCGCAGGGTCCACCCACCATCACGATGGGATCCTGCTCGGATCTATCCCTGGAAAACACCGGAATCATCGAACTATGAAGGGTTTGCAGCACATTTGTAAAGGTCAGTTCGCTTTGCAGCGTGATGCCCAAGAGGTCAAAATCCCGGGCAGCTTGGCGGCTTTCCAGACCAAAGAGGGGGATGTGACGCTCCTCCATCAGCTCCAGTAAATCCAACCAGGGCAGATACATACGGTCTGCCATGGCGTAGGGGAGAGCATTAACGACGCTATAGAGAATCTTGAGACCCAGGTGCGATATGCCCAGTTCATAGAGATCAGGAAAGGCAAAGAGTATGCGTACTGGATTATCGCTGAAGCTTTTACGCACAGCGTTTATCTCGTGATCTATATAGCGCGATGGCTTTTCTACCAGCGGCAGGAGATGTTCGATATCTATCATTCTTTTATCCTTGTTCATGGATGCATGTGTAAGGATTTCGAGGGATCGAATACGGTCAAGAGAATTGAGGGACTGGTGTAATTGAGAATTGAGAATTGAGAATGGAATCCGCGTGCCATAGTCGTACATCGTACATTGTAAATTGGTTACGCGTTATGCGTTATGCGTGATGCGTATCATCTCCCCATCCCCGCTGCTGGAAGTCGAAAGCGCTAGACACCGGGGACTCCGATACGTTTCTTGGAAATTGATATGAAAAGGAATGCCTTTAGCAAAATTGGGATAGCGCTTACAACTCCCAGGGAGGCAAATACTTCAACCGCGATACGCTCAACCTTCTCAACCTTCTCAACCTTCTCAACCCCAAATCCGCGTAATCTGCGTGATCCGCGTGCCATAATCGTAAATCGTACATTGTACATTGTAAATTGTACATTCTCCACCCATTTGCGTTCATTTGTGATCTTTTATTTGTGTCTATTTGTGGTAGCTCAATCCTGATTTCCCTGCTCAGTTTTGCCCTAACCCCCGTTAATCCCAAAAAAGCTCTTTACAAAATAGCGCAGATGAAAATCATGGTACTCTCAAATGTCGTTAGGAGTTACATATGTCAGACAAGGTGCGTGAAACCAGCAGCAAGGCTGCTCTCAAAGAACTGAAAGAAGATTATCTTCGCATGCTCGAGGATTCCTTTCAAAACACAGCAGAAATCAAGAAAGGCGATGTTGTCGAAGCCCCGGTGGTTACTATTACCGATCAATTCCTGATCGTAAACCTCGGTGGCAAGTTCGACGCTTATGCTGAGATCGGCGAATATTCCGATGAAAAAGGCAATCTCACCCTCAAGGTGGGAGATGTTCTCAAGGGCTACGTAGTAGATCAGAATGATCAGGGCTACGTTGTCGGCAAAAGCCTCACCAAGCAGTACGTGGATAAACAATCCATCCGCGATGCTTACGAAAAGAAGATACCGGTCCAAGGCAAAGTATATTCGGTCACCAAAGGCGGATTCAATGTGGATATCCTGGGTGCCCGCGCTTTTTGTCCCGTATCTCAAATCTCTGCTCGTCCCGTAGAGGATACTACTGTATTCATCGGCAAGAGCATGGATTTCATGGTGATTGAGTGCTCGGAAAACTGTCGCCGGATCGTGGTTTCCCACCGTCAGTTGGCAGAACAGGAAGCCGCAGAAGCCAGAGCTGAAGCTTTGACCAGGCTTTCCGAAGGCGCTACCGTATCCGGAAAAGTAATGCGCATGACTTCATTTGGCGCATTTGTGGATCTCGGTGGCATTGAAGGTTTGATGCACGTTTCCGAGATTTCATGGCAGCATGTGATCAAGCCGCAGGATGCTCTCAAGGTCGGTCAGGAGATCGAAGTGAAGATTCTCTCCATCAAGGGAGATAAGATCGCCCTTTCCATGAAAGCCCTGCAGGAAAACCCCTTCATCAGTGCCCTTTCTGAGATGAAAGAGGGCGACGAAGTGAATTGCCGCATTTTGCGTTTACACAATTTTGGCGCTTTTGCCGAACTCAAACCCGGTGTGGAAGGCTTGATCCCCGTCTCTGAAATGAGCCGCAACCGTAATATCGCTCACCCGCGCGAAATCCTCAAAGAAGGTGATTACGTCCAAGTTCAGATTCTGCGCATCGATTCCGACACCCAGAAGATTTCCCTTTCCCTGAAAGCCCTGCAGCCCGATCCTTGGGATAATATCTCCGAAGTGATCAAGCTGGAAGAGCCCTTCGAAGGTACTGTGGAATCCTCTACCAATTTCGGCGTCTTTGTTACCATCAATGATGGCATCACCGGCCTGCTGCCCCGTTCCAGAGTTCGCAAGACTGACGAATTCAAAGGTGGCGACAAGGTTACTCTCATGGTTACCGCGCTTGATCGCGAGAATCATCGCATCACTTTGGATTACACCGATCGTACCCCGGAAGAAATTGCCGCAGCCAGCCGTCCTCGCAGTGAAGATCGCGGCCCGCGCGATAGCAGCTCCCAAAGCAGCTTTGGTGGCAATCGTGGCGGCGGAGATTATCGTGATCGCGGCGATAGCTATGGTGGCGGACGTCGTGGCGGACGCTCCCGTGGCGATGATGAATGGCGCAAGTATGCCAATCAGAAAGCTGCCCCTTCGGAAGATAATCCTTTCAAAGACCTGTAGACAATGGCTGAAAATCAGTTTATAAAGCTTCGCAAAGAGAAGCTGGAAAAGATCCGTGCCCTGGGCATCGATCCATATCCATCCTCCAGCGAACGCACCCATAGAATTGCTGAAGTGCTTGAAGACCGCGAAAGCCGGATTGAACAGGCACAGACCGTTACTCTGACGGGGCGGCTGATCGCCATGCGCCGTCAGGGTAAGATCGGTTTTGGCAATATCGAGGACGCCTCCGGGAAAATCCAGATATACGTATCACAAAGCGAATTGGGCGAGGATAACTACGCCGTTTTCAAGCTCTGTGATCCCGGTGATTTTGTGCAGGTTACGGGCACTTTGTTCAATACTCAAGCCGGGGAATATTCCCTGAAGTGTGCCGTCATCAAGCTCCTCACCAAAAACATCCGTCCCCTGCCCGCCGTCAAAGAAAAGCAGGTGGATGGCAAGACTGTGCGCTATGATGAATTTGCCGATATCGAATTGCGCTATCGTAAACGCTATCTGGACCTCCTGCTCAATCCAGAACACCGCAAGGTCTTCGAGCTCCGTTCCCACATCGTTTCTGCCATTCGCAGATTCATGGACGGCCGTGGCTACATGGAAGTGGAAACTCCGATTCTCCAGCCGCTCTATGGCGGTGCCAATGCCCGACCCTTCATCACCCATCACAATACTCTCGATGTGGATCTTTACCTGCGCATCGCGGTGGAGCTCTATCTGAAACGCCTGATTGTGGGCGGCTTTGAGCGGGTGTACGAGATCGGTAAGAACTTCCGTAATGAAGGCATGGATCGTACACATAACCCTGAGTTCACCATGCTGGAATCCTATGAAGCCTATTCCGATCTGAATGGCATGATGAACCTGGTGGAAAGCATGATTCACCACCTGGCCAAGAACGTGGTGGGCAAGGATACCTTTGTCTATCAGGGACATGAGGTCCAGCTCACACAGCCTTTCCGCCGTGCCGCGATGGCAGATCTGGTGTCAGAAGCCACCGGCCTCAATGTGCTGGAAGCCTCCGAAGCGGATTTGAATGCCTTTTGCCAAAAGCATAAGCTGGAAATCCCTGCCGGTAGCGCCAAGGGTAAACTGATTGCCTTATTATATGAACATTTCGTAGAACATAAACTCATCCAACCGACTTTTGTCTGCGATTTCCCCAAAGAGATATCTCCTCTGGCCAAGGCCAAGGCAGGCAATCCTCTACTGGCAGACCGTTTTGAATTGATCATCGCCGGCAATGAATTTGCCAATGCCTTCAGCGAACTCAACGATCCTCTGGATCAGCGGGAACGTTTGGAAGCTCAGGCAGCCCTACGCGCCATGGGTGATGATGAAGCAAACGTGGTGGATGAAGACTTCCTGGAAGCCCTGGAATACGGTATGCCCCCCATGGGAGGCCAGGGCATCGGCATCGACCGCCTGGTGATGCTGCTGACGGAGAATGATTCGATCAAGGAAGTGATACTGTTTCCACAAATGAAACCCGAGAGTTGATCTCGGGTTTTTTGTTTGCCCGCGAATTGGCACAAATGAAAGATCACAAATGGCCACAAATGCTTGGTGCTGGGTGCGGGGTGCTTGGTTAGTGAACAGTGAAAAGTGATGGGCCAATTTACGATTTACAATTTACAATTTACGATGTAGGATGAAGAGATCGTTATGCGTTATCAGTCTGGAAGCGTCTTGCAGACGCTTGTCTTATCTATGCTTCAGGATGAAGCATCTACTCTCAAGCGACAAGATGTCGCTTCCACTTTAAGCGTAGCGTTCAACCTTCTAAACCCTCAAAACCTTCTCAACCTTCATTCGTGTTCATTCGTGATCTTTTATTTGTGTTCATTCGTGGGAGATTAACCCGCGCACCATAATCGTACATTGTAAATCGTAAATCGTACATTCTTCAGCCATTTGTGGCCATTTGTGATCTTTTATTCGTGTATATTTGTGGGAGATCACTCTTCTTCCGGCATAACGTGCTTCTGCGTATACACGAACTTATAGCTGCCCGCCTTCACCAGGTTCTTCAATTTATCGGCGATCACTTCTGCCTGGTCTATATAGTCGATTGTGTTTAGTCCTCCGGCGGGGTCGCACTCGGCATTTTGGATTTGACTGAGGATTCTGGCTCTTGCAGTCTTATGGATTTCGTTGATGCGTCCTTCCATCTCGATGATTTTGTAGCTGTAGTTGGTCTTCATTTCTTCCATGTAATCCACGCAGAGATCCAGCATGTACAGCACTTTTGCGTGCAATTCATCGATAATCTCCACAAAGTCTGAACACATGGGATTCTTTTGTGTGCTGATCTGATAGTTCAGAATGCGGTTGATTTCTTCAGTGAAGTCACCGATTTTCTCTATATCGTTTACAGTGTGCAGCAGCGCTGGGATTTTTTGCACGATGCTATCGGCATTGGTGCGTTCATTCACAGCCACCAGATACATGGTTACTTCACGCTGCAGATGATCGATGGCGCTTTCGATACGGCTCACCCGGATCTGTTTTTTATAGTTTTTATCCTTGAACGCCTCATAGCTCACTACCAGTCCCAATCTCACCAGTCTTAGCATTTCACGCATTTCTTTCAGAGATTGCTCGATTGCCAGATCGCTATCTCCGATCACGTGATAGTTCAAATGCTTGGGCTCTCCCAGGGATACTGTATCGATCTTGTCCTTGGGGATTACCCGGGTGGCAATTTTGGCCAGCACCCCAGCAAAGGGAAGCCAGATAAGGGTATTCAGGATGTTAAAGAAAGTGTGGGCATTCGCAATGTGGCGGGCTATGTTTTCTCCCTCAAAGATGTTGCCTGGGGTGATGCGGTTGATGATGATGGTATATATGCCCAGATACGTCAGAATCCCGAAGATGATGGTGCCGAAGGTATTAAACATCGTATGCACCAAAGCCACTCTGCGGGCAGTGTAATTCGTCCCAATCCCGGCCAGCCACGCAGTAATGGTTGTTCCGATGTTATCGCCAAATACAAGGTAAAGAGCACCTTCAAATGGAATCAATCCGCTGTTTGCCAGCACGATTACGATACCTACCGATGCAGAAGAACTCTGGATTACCATGGTAAAGAGCATACCGGTCAAAATCCCGAGGATTGGATATTGGCTAATCTGAACCATGAAGTCCCGCGCTATTTGCAAATCTTTCAAAGGAGTTACCGCAGAGCTCATCACATTGAGTCCGATAAACAGCAAGCCAAACCCGATGATGATCTGGCTCCAGCGCTCCATTGCTCTGCTTTTACGTACCAAGAGTAGGGTGACTCCAGCAATGATGAAAGCAAAGGCATAATGTCCGATATTGAAGGCAATCAATTGCGCAGTGACTGTGGTACCGATATTGGCTCCCATCACCACGCCCACAGCTTGATTCAGGGTCATGATTCCAGTGTTTACCAGCCCTATCATCATCACTGTCGTAGCGGAGGAACTCTGGACCAGAGCGGTGACGCCAAGGCCCACTAAGACACCCTTCAGCGGAGTGTTGGTGAGCATTTTGAGGATGCGCCGCATCTCATTACCTGCCACAGCGTGCAGGTTGTCACTCATCTTATTCATCCCGAAGATGAACAGCGCCAGGCCCCCGAAGAAATTGATGATCTGTAATATAGACATATCTGTGTCTGCTTCCTTATCTGTGATGGGATAAGTTTCGCTAAGCTACGATATGGTCAAGGGATTTCTCAAACAATAAAGGAAATCGAGAATTGAGGATTGAGAATTGAAAATGGGCACACGGATTACGCAGATTACACGGATTTATAACCTCAAAGGGAAGGATATGATGGGCACGCGGAGTATCCCTAACCCGGCGAAGCGTCTCCCTTGGAGTTGCCTCCCTCGGAGTTGTAAGCGCTTTCCCAATTATGTGAAGCCAAGCCAAGTTCGATTATGTCCCAATCCCATGGCGGAGCAGATAATGACAAGCGCTTTCGACTTCGAGCAGCGTGAACAATCCTCCCTCGGAGTTGAAGGCGCTATCCCAATTATGTGAAGCCAAGCCAGCTTCGCTTATGTCCCAATCCCGCATCGAAGCCGATGATGACAAGCGCTTTCGACTTCGAGCAGCGGGAATGCGATATCTGTAATGACTATGATTCTTTCCCTCTTTATCTCTTTGTTCAAGATTCTCTCGCATACCCGCTGTTTGAAGTCATTGCCGCCCCAAGATCGAGGGCTACAATGATCTGAGTGGATGCCTCAAAATCCATCGGCATTCATGAACATATCAAGCGGCAATAACTCCAAAGTGGTGAAGCGACAATAACTCCAAAATATCCAGCGCAAAAAAAGAACCCGATGC
>JAGOKK010000063.1 GCA_017994635.1 Candidatus Cloacimonadota bacterium
GCCAGAGCGATGCCAATGAAGCCGCGCAGAGCGAGAGTGTTGTTATTGGTCATTTCCGCTTTGGCAGAATAGGTTTTTCCGCTTTTGGGATCGTAGATTTTACCGCCGCTGTATTTGCTCTTGCCGTCGTAAGTGAGGCCGGAGAGGATCTGCAGATCCATCAGCGGGCGTTTTGCGAGCTTTGCATCTGAGTTTTTAGAATCGGTCTTGGGGTGGCCTGAAGCGTCATTGGGCTCTTTGAGCCAGACGATTTTACCGATAAAAGAGCCATCCTTGGCTTGCGTGATTTCGATCTTACTGGATTTTTCGCCATTAAACCAGACGCCGGTGATGCGATCCGCGTTTTGCGCAAACAGTGGTAGTACGAAAAGCAGGGCAAGAAGCATAATCAGGATATTCTTCATGGTAAGTCTCCTTTAGGATATGCCGCAGCGTTTATAGATGAAATCCACATTTTTGATGTAGCGCTCAAAAGAGAAGATACCTTCGATCATCTCCGGGCCCAGCAGACCGCTAATCTCATGATTAGCGAGGATGAGGGCTTTGAAGTCGCTGCCTTCAGTGATGGATTTCATGGCGGCAGATTGAACCAGGGCATAGGCCTGTTCACGGCTCATACCAAGGTTTGCCAGATGCAGAAGCAAGGCCTGAGAAAAGACCAATCCGCGTGTGAGTTCGATGTTTTTCATCATGTTTTCTGGGTAAACCGCCAGACTGTCGATCATGGCGCTGCATTTTGACAGCATATAGTGGGTCAGGATGCAGCTATCGGGCAGGATAACGCGTTCCACGCTGGAATGCGAGATATCCCGTTCATGCCATAGGGCGTTGTTTTCCACCGCAGCATTTGCATTAGCCCTCAGGATGCGGGCCAGTCCGCATAGCTGTTCGCTAAGGATGGGATTGCGTTTATGGGGCATGGCAGAGCTGCCTTTTTGTCCCCGGGAAAAGTTCTCTTCCGCTTCGCGCACTTCTGTGCGTTGTAGATGGCGTATTTCCAGGGCGATCTTCTCCAGCAAAGATCCGATTTGTGCCAGAGCAAAAAGGAATTGTGCGTGGCGATCGCGTTGAATCACCTGAGTAGAGATGTTTACCGCTTTTAGTTCCAGATGCTTGCAGGCGCGCTCTTCCACCTCGGGATCCAAATGGGCATAGTTGCCCACCGCACCAGAAAATTGCCCCACGCTAACGATCTCGATGGCATCTTCCAGGCGCTTGATATTGCGGCAGCTTTCGTCATACCAGAGGGCAAACTTGAGTCCGAAGGAGGTCGGCTCAGCGTGTATGCCGTGACTGCGTCCCATACACAGGGTACGGCGATGCTCCCGAGCTTTTAGCTTCAGGACTTCCCGCAGCCGCAGCAGTTCGGATAGGATCAATTCACCCGCCTGTTTCAATTGCAGAGCACTGGCGGTATCCAACACGTCGGAAGAAGTCATGCCATAATGAATCCAGCGTGATGAAGGGCCCACATACTCTGCCACATTGGTCAGGAAGGCGATCACGTCGTGGCGGGTGATCTCTTCGATCTCAGCGATACGATCCGCGTTAAAATCCGCCTTTGTACTGATGTTCGTGTAGTCTTCATCGGGAATCATGCCCATTTCGTGCATGGCTTTAGCCGCGGCAAGTTCCACTTCCAGCCAGCATTCATAGCGGTTTTGCAGACTCCAGATGCGTTGCATATCGGGCAGGCTGTATCGCTGAATCATCTATCTCCCCTATTCATTACCGTTTATCAAATTCTTTAGCAAATCCATCATCCCGCCACCCTGAAAGAGATCCATCAGGCCTTGCGCAGCCGGTTCTTTCTGGGGCAAGGGGATGATCTCGGGTGTGATGTAGTCCACTGTGTCAAAGATCAGCTTTGCGGAGATCATTTTCCCGCTCTTGATTTCGAGGGCGTCCAGGATCCCACGTGAGGTGTACGCAGCCACCAGAGTGGCTCCGGACTTGGCATCAACCACCGAATCGAGCTGATAGTTCTTCTTAAATGTCACCTTCAGATCGTCGCGTACGATTGCTTTATTGGCGATGATCTCGGCACCGTACTTCTGCATCAGATAGTCGGTGGATGAGAATAGGGCGATGGCTCCTTCGGGTATCTTATCCTTCAGATTCAGCATTTCAAGGGCCGGCATTATCGGCGCGTTCACCGCCAGATAGTCACCCAGATACATGCTCATCAGAGGAGAAGCGTTTGCTCCAAAGACCCCGCCTTCGATCACGTCCAACCTCATCTGCTTCATGCTTTTTGCGATGTGAAATGGTTTACGCAGACTCATGCCGAGAGCGGATACTTCGATGATGCCGCTGCCGCTAAAGCTTTCCCATTTTCTCAGTTCACGCTCCAGTTTCTGCTCTTCGCTCAGGCCCAGACCTCCGGCACAAGAACTGAGTACTACACAAAGGACGCAAACGCCCAGGACGAGTATTCTAGTCATGCTTTCTCCTATATATGATGTAAGTGCCGATACCGGCTGCGATCACCATCAGCATGGAGAGAAACTGCCCGATGCTCATAAATCCGAAGATAAAGCCGAAATCGCGGTAGAAGCTTATATCATCCGGAATACGTACAAACTCGATGAGAAAACGCACGATCCCGTAACCGCCAATAAAGGTCCAAAATACCATACCCTTACGCGCTCCTTTACGTAGCAAAAGATAGCTGATGAGGCCCAAAAGGATCCCTTCGCTGAGCATTTCGTAGAGCTGAGTGGGATGGCGGGGCAGATCTCCCGCGTCTGGAAACACCATTGCCCAGGGCAGATTACTCACCTGCCCCCACAATTCGGCATTGATGAAATTGCCCAGGCGTCCCAGTGCCAGACCGATGGCTACCAGAGGGATGGCGGCATCGGCAAGATCGACAAAGGAATACTTGTATTTGCGACAAAAGAGCAGCCCGGCGATGATCACACCCAAGGCGCCGCCATGAAAACTCATTCCCCCTTCCCATACGGCAAAGATCTCCAGGGGATTGCGCAGGTAATACAGGAAGTTGTAAAACACCACATAGCCCAGACGTCCACCGAGGATCACCCCCAGCATCACGTAAAAGATCGCTGATTCATATTCCTCGCGGGGCAGGCTGATGCCTTTCAGCTTTAGAGTATGCTTGTACAAAAAGTACGCCAGTACAAAGCTGAGTACGTAAAAGAGCCCATACCAGCGAATATGGAACTGCAAACCAAACAGGCTGAAACCGGCGATTTCAGGGCTGATATTGGGAAATTGCAACATCTGAACCCCTATCTCTTTGTAAACTCATGCAAGCGGCGCACGATAAGCTCGGCAGCTTGATCGCTGTCGCCTTCGAATTTCTCCACCTGCTTTTCGTGTTTGGGACTGAAGATATTGAGCACTTGCGTAGGTGAGCCATTGAGCCCGATCATCTTTTCATCCAATCCGAGATCATCAGCGTTCCACACTGTCATTTCCACGGATTTGGCATTGCGTTTTCCCCTCAAGGAAGGCAAGCGCGGAGTGTTGATCTCTTTTACTACCGAGATCAATGCTGGCAGCTTCATCTCCACGGTGTCAATGCCATCTTCCATGAGGCGCTCCACCCTGGCTTTATAGCCTTCGATGCTGATGATTTTGCGCACAAAACAGGTCTGCGGCAGTTTCAGATGAGCTGCGATGCCAGGACCTACTTGTGCCGTATCGCCATCGATGGCCTGTTGACCTGTGAGGATCAAGGTGTAATCCCCCAATTTCCTGATCGCTGCCGCCAGAGTGTAGCTGGTGGCCCAGGTGTCGGCTCCGGCAAACTTGCGGTCGGAGAGCAGGATGATATTATCCACGCCCAAAGATACCGCTTCGCGCAGAGTAGCTTCCACCTGATTTGGTCCCATGCTGATGGCGGTCACCGTACCCCCATGCGCTTCTTTCAGGCGCACAGCTTCTTCGATGGCATAGGTGTCGAAGGGGTTGAGAATGCTCTCCACTCCTTCGCGAACCAGGGTATTGGTCTTGGGATCAATCTTGATCTCTGTGGTATTTGGTACTTGCTTAACGCACACTATGTAATGCACTGGATACTCCTTAAACTTTGAAATACTCTTTGATGCTATCCACCACATATTGCTTCATGGCGTCGGTCAATTCCGGATAGATGGGGATGGAAAGCACCTTGCCCGCCATTTCTTCGGCCACGGGCAGATCGCCCTTTTTGTAGCCCAATTCCTTGAAACATTCCTGCAGATGCAGAGGCAGCGGATAGTAGATGGCGCAGCCGATACCGCGATCTTGCAGGTGTTGCATCAGACCGTCTCTCTTCGCGGTCACCAAAGTGTACTGATTGTATATGCTTACGGCTTTGGGATCGATGAACGGGGTCACCAGACCTTCGATTCCCTTCAGGGCTTCATTGTAAAAGGCGGCATTGCGTCTTCTGGCATCGCTCCATGCAGCCAGCGCTTCCAGCTTCACCAGCAGAATGGCAGCCTGCATGGTATCCAGACGGCTGTTCAGCCCCACCCATCTATGATAATACTTTGGGTTTTCACCATGCACGCGCAATTGACGCAGCTTGGCAGCCAGATCGTCGGAATTGGTCAGGCACATCCCGGCATCGCCCATGGCACCGAGGTTTTTGCTGGGGAAAAAGGACAGTGTGCCGATGTCACCAAAGGAGCAGCTCATCCCGCCGTTCCAGGTGCTTCCGATACCCTGAGCGTTATCCTCGATCACCTTCAGATTATGCTTTTTCGCGATGGACATGATGGCATCCATATCGGCGCACTGGCCAAAGAGATGCACCGGCATGATGGCTTTGGTGCGGGGTGTGATCGCCGCTTCGATCCTGGCAGGATCCAGGTTGAAGGTTTTGGGATCGATGTCGATGAAGACTGGTTTAGCGTGATTGCGCCAGATCGAAGACGCCGTAGCAAAAAAGGTGAAAGGAGTAGTGATAACTTCGTCGCCCTCATCGATGCCCAAAGCCTTGATCGCCAACACCAGGGCGTCCGTGCCCGAAGCGCAGCCCACGGCATGCTTGATTCCCAGATATTCCTGCATCCTTGCCTCAAGCTCTTTCACCTGGGACCCCATGATGTAGTGATGTTCTTCAAAAACTTTGTCCAGCGCCTTACGGATGTCCGCCATCAGCGGTTCGTATTGAGCATTCAGGTCCAGCATCGGTACTTTCATTTTCACTCCTTTATTTGGTGAGGTTATCTACCCCGATTAAGATCGTAACGGCCGAAGCGACAACGGCAAATATGTCCCTAATGTCGGTCCAGAGATGACGGTCGGCTTTATCCGGGATGAACAGAATATCGCCAGGCATCAGCGCATAATCGCCGTCTGCCTTTTCCCAGATGCTGCTTTGCGCTTTCATGATCCGGATTCTGCCGCGCAGACGGTTGTTGGCATAGCCGCCGGCTTCCTGCAGATAATACTTCCAGTTTTGGCCATCCCTGTATTCAATCAGTCCCGGATGGCGAACCTGACCCATCACCCAGACGGCAGTCAGCTTTTCGGGCACATAGATGTGATCCTGGTTGTTGACCGGGCGATTGCCCTCTCTGCCTTCACTTGCCATAAGTTTGGCAAAATCAACCGAGTAGAGACCCTTGGACTGCCGGGTGTAAGACTTCAGATAGGCATATTCCAGGGGCGTAATCTCCTGCATTCCGCGAAGTTTCAGGCGTTCAAATTCTGCGTCCGGTTCTTCATTGAAGCGTCGGTTCAGAACCAGGGCATTGGCCACATCCGCTTTATCGGTGAGCCCGCCGGCCATCTGAATCACATCCCAAAGGGTGGCATCGTTATCCACCAAAAATTCCCCTTGCAGTACAAACTCTCCGGATACGGTGACCACTCTGGTTTCCCGGTAACGGGAGTCCTGAGGAACCGATACCCGATCGCCGGGTCGGATGAGGGTCATTGACGCCTTGCTAAAATCTACCGTTTCATAGCTGTAAGGCTTGCCGCTGCCATTATTGCGGCTGATGCGGATCGCGCTCAATTCCGCTCCGGGAAGGGTTCCTCCGGCCAAAGCGATCACGTCTTTCAGGCTGTCGCCCTCTTTATATTCCAGATCTCCCGGCAGCCCAACCGCTCCGCTGACGCCGGTCAGATCCTTGATGACAGGTATATAAACCAAATCCCCGTCTTTGAGCATGGGATTCTCTTCGATCTCGCCCAGGCGATAGTATCGCAAGAGATCAAAAGTGCTGCGCTTGCCCGCCCTGACCAGTTCCACATGGCGCAAGGCCTGCAGCTTTTCATATTCCGGCCGGCTTTCCTCATCCTCACGCAATTGGGGGATGGGATTGGTCTTTTTCAAAACGTCATCGTCCAACGCGTTCGGAACAGCAGTTCTCGTCAGCAAGTCGTTACCCTGCATCGCACTGTCCAGAAGGTCCGAAATCCGGTCGGTGGGATACATTTTGTATTGCCCGGGGTATTTCACGTATCCGGTAATGCTGACGCTGAACTGAGGCACGTTTGAGTGCGGTAATTCAATGGCTAAAGCGCTAAAGGCAACGAGGGCCAGCAACAGACACAGCAGCTTACTTTTCATAATAGGTAATCATCCGTTGAATGATGTCGTCCAGCTTGTATTTCGGCTCGTAGCCTATGTACTGATTGATCTTGTCCAAATCCGGCATACGGTTCATCATGTCCTCAAATCCTTCTTCAAAAGCTGCTTCATAGCTCATGTATTCGATTTTGGACTTGCTTTTGCACATCTCCTTCACCTTCTGCGCCAGATCCTCGATGCTGATCGATTCCGTGGTGCCCACATTGAAGATCTCGCCCACGCATTCGGGGCTGCTCATCAGCTTCAAAAAGGCATCCACAACGTCCGATACGTCGGCGAAACACCTGGTCTGCTTGCCGCTGCCGTACACCACGATGGGCTGATCCAGCAGCGCAGCTTTGATGAACTTGGGCAATACCATGCCATACTGTCCGGTCTGACGCGGACCCACGGTGTTGAAACAGCGCACGATCACCACCGGCAGCTTCTTCTCGCGGTAAAAAGCCAGCGCCATAAATTCGTCGATGGCCTTGGAACAGCTATAACCCCAGCGACTGATATGGGTGGAACCCAAAAGACGGTCATCCTGCTCGGAAAAAGGCACTTTCTCGCTCTTGCCATAAATCTCGCTGGTGGAAGTGATCAGGGCCTTGGCTTTGTATTTGTTGCAGAGCTCCAGCACGTTGTCAGTACCCACGATATTGGTCTTCAGGGAAAGCAGCGGATTCTCAATGATGTATTTCACGCCCACTGCGGCAGCTAAATGGTACACCTGCTCTACCTTGCTCACCAAAGAATCCATCAATTCGCGGTTCAGTATGGTTCCCGTGGTAAAATGAAACCTGGGATTTGCTTTGAAGGACTCGATGTTCTCCAGACTCCCCGTGGAAAGATTGTCTATAGCATACACTTCATTGCCTTCCGCCAAAAGGCGTTCAGCCAGATGCGACCCGATGAAGCCGGCGCCGCCCGTGATCAGAATCTTCATTGTTTGCTCCAATTAAGAGATTGCGGGACTGTGTATTAAGTTAAAATCCCAGTAACGGTAACACTTATTTCATGCTTGAATCTTGTCAATAGAATCTTGGCGACGGAGGCTTTTGAAGCTTGGGGATTTTCAAGTTTTCGAGTTTTGAGGTTTTGAAGTGGGCGTGAGAGTGAAGATTGTGTGTTTGTGTTATCCTCACGCGGATTACGCGGATCGCGCGGATTTTGAATGATAGAACGCAGATTGGACGGATTCAACTGATTTGGACGAATTCATGGATTTACAATTTACGATGTACAATTTGCAGTTGAGGTGTGCCGCGCACAGAAGTAAATGACTAATCTTTCATAGTTGTCTAAGACTCTGGGGGACAGTATAATTGGCAAAATATCTTGCTTTCTTGGACATATGATCTATCATGTGTAGAGAAAGTACCGTTTCTTTGGACAGATCAGTTTGCCTGTCCTAAAACTTCGATCGGCGCTGAGGATGCCTTATGCAAAAAGTCATTGATAAACTGCCTCCGGATATCGATCTGGAGACCAAGCAGATCCTTCGCAAGGCTGCTTCGGCCCATCGCTTTCTGGCCGAACTTAAAGGGATAACAGCCACTATTCCCATTCAGCTTATACTAATCAATACACTCTCTTTGCAGGAAGCAAAAGATAGTTCGGCAATCGAAAACATCATCACCACCCACGACGATCTTTATCGTGAAGACTTGTTTCCGGACTACGGCTTGAGCGTTGCAGCTAAAGAAGTAAGCCATTACGCCTCAGCCCTCAAGGTAGGCTACGCCCTAGTGGATAAAACCGGAATGCTCACTACAAACCACATTATCGATATCCAGGCGGAGATGGTAAAGCATAGGTCAGGATTGCGTAAACTGCCAGGCACGGAGCTGAAAAATGAACAGACCGGTGAAACGGTATATGTTCCACCCCAGGACCCTCAGGAGCTTGTGGACCTGATGTCAAATCTTGAGCAGTACATAAACGATAATGAGGCTGATATTGATCCCCTTGTGAGGATGGCGATAATACACTATCAGTTTGAAAGCATCCATCCTTTCTACGATGGTAATGGCCGTACAGGGCGCATTATCAATGTTCTCTATCTGGTATTGTCTAAACTCTTGGATATTCCTGTGCTTTATCTAAGTAGATATATTGTAAAGAACAAGGCAAGTTATTATCAACTGCTTCAGAAAGTTAGAGACGAGCAGGCCTGGGAACAGTGGATTCTCTTCATGTTGCAGGCGGTGGAAGACACTTCCAAACAAACGATTGCGATGATCGGTGAGATCAGAACAGCTCTTCAGGAATATAAACAGCAGATCCGGGCTAAGTATAAATTCTACTCACAGGATCTGATCAACAATCTGTTTTCACATCCCTACACCAAGATTGAGTTTATCATGCGAGATCTGGAAGTCAGCCGCCACACCGCCATGAAGTATCTGGATGCTCTATGCGATGATGGACTCTTGAAAAAGCAGAAAATTGTTCGCTCAAACTATTATGTTAATACAGCACTGTACAGCATTCTTACCAGGGAAATCTAGACGGCTGATTCGCTACTTACCACTTACCCCGTATGAACTTTGATCAATACCCGGGGCTGGGAATCCGGGCTGGCAGTGCATTCACGCTGCTCGAAGTCGAAACTGCATGTAACTGGTAGGCAGGCATGATCATAGGGAAGCAGTTTCAACTCCGAGGGAGACAAATTCACGAAATCGGCTTCTGACAATTGTTGATCAATATCAAGTTCTTTGGTTGCCAAGCCTAGCCCTGCAACCATTCACCTGGTCACCAAAGTCAAGCTTCATCAGCTCCGGTTTTCACCAAGGCAGAGAACCAAGTACTTATATCTCCTCGAGCCCTAAATCCTTCAGATACTCATAGGTAGAATTGTAGAATCTCTTTAGCCTGGTGTGGTCTTCATTGTCACCTTCAGGCACCACAATCACCATGCCTTGGCGTGCTCTGGTTAATAAAACCCTATAAGCATTTAGCAAGTACACCTGGCGTTCCTTCTTATTGATATGCTGCCATTTATCGCCTACAAAAGACCAATACTGCCAGCCCTCATTACTGTACCTGAAATCCGCATCCCAGGTCACGCAGGCCCAATCCAATTCCAAGCCTTGTACCTGAAACTCCGTGGCCACATCTTCCAGATAGTAGGACGAGCGCACATCGTCTTTGCCGCTCAAAAACCAATGTACGGGATCCGTATTGTAGCGTACATCAATCGCCAAGGGCTTCAGGCGATAGGCTTGCGAGGATACCACCATGCCATAGCGTTCCGATCCCCGCGCCCTCTCTCGTAGCCATGCTTTAGCTTTCTGCAGATTTCTGCAAAGCACGATTGGGTAGCGATCTTGTAATAGCCGCAGGGTATCTTTCGCTGCCGGATCAATATCCAATAGCTGCTTTACCCACAACGACACATTCTCAGCTCTAAAGGAACGCATGGAAACGCCCAGATGCAGCTCCGGGAGTGTGTTCACATGCTGTCTATCAGCCAATCTTTCCAAAGCCTTGCCTGCGTCATACTCGCTATCCACAAGCCGATCTGACAGATACACATTCCACTCTGGAAAACCGGCTAAGATGGAATCTAACCATTGGCTGATCCCTGCTTCACCAGTATTGATTTCCTGCCCACCACCAACCAAGCAGATCACAACTGCCCAATCCTCATGTCTATCCATGCAAGAGATCAAAAACTCAGGCTCAGATTGTGAAAAACCCGGTCTATGCTTTTTGACCTTCATGAATTTGGCAGTCTGCTCGAGGTCCCAGGCTCGCTGTGCTTCATCAAAGATCGAGATGCGATTGTAAGGAGGATTGGGATCCTCCAGGCAATCATCACGAAAGTTATGCACGTTTTGCACAAAGGCTTTCACTGGGCGCAAGGAAGCCTTTTTTGTTGTTTTATCGCCTCTATCCTTGGCTCTGATTACCATATCTCTGGCCAATGCTTCTCTTAAGACCGCCACCAAAGGCCCATTTCCCGAAAGAAAAACCCCCTTCAGGTCATTCTCCTCTCCGATTCTTTGCGTGGCGATATTCAGGCCAACCAGAGTCTTTCCTGCTCCGGGAACTCCTGTAACAAAAAGAATGACTTTGCGCTTCAGGGTTTTAGCCTCATCGATGATCTTCAAAATAGAACTGGTGGTTGTCCCCAAGTTTATCGCACTGGCATCACTTCGTGAGATTTCCTCAACCGTATGCCCATTATAAAGCGCCAAAGCCGCTTCAATGATGCTGGGCGTCGGTTCATAACGTCCATTTTCCCACCATGTGGGATCGATCTCAGCCCCCTCAGCAAAGTCAAGAATGTTGAGCATCTGCTCCAGAAACACATCCTGATTGGTGAGTATCGGTCTAAATACTTTGTCATTATCAGAAGAAAGACTAAGCGTGGCCAGTAATGTTTTCGCCTCACTGGCAAAGAGCATGGGCGCAATGGATACATCGTGACTGGTCTCGTGGAAGTTCTTCAAATCCAAAGCATAATCCCACACCTGATCGATGGCCGCTTTCGTGTAAGATTCGCTACCCACCTTGAACTCCAACACAAAAAGCACCTGCCGAATCGCCAACAACACATCAATCCGCTTCCCCATCCTGGGTATCGAATACTCAAAATAGATCTTTCCTTCCAATCCAATCAGCAGAGGCCTTAGCAAGTCAATCTGCATCGCCCAGGCATCCCGCTGATTCTGTATGATATCAAAACCACTATTCTGAGCCAATACACCCAGGATCTCCTGCTTTGAGGCTGTACAAAAACTCTGGATAGAGGCAGAGAAGTAGGATCGAGTCATATCAAGCTCCTTCGCTTGTAAATAGGCTACTTACATAACTAATAAGCATCAAACAGGTAATC
>JAGOKK010000004.1 GCA_017994635.1 Candidatus Cloacimonadota bacterium
GGAATATCCTTCAACCGGCCACAAGTATTTGAAGTATATTAAATACAGTGCAAGAATTATGTCAAGAGGAATGTATGATTAATAGTGCGATAATCGCAGATCCCGCATCAAATCAGGAATGTATCATTATAAACCCTCACTGAATACTTCAAATTTCATCACCAAAACTTCAAATGTCCAAGTCCAAAAGATGATGAACCAGACGATTAGGGCGTTTGAAATATGCTAATTTCTTTAAGATCATTTTATTGTATATATGGCGCAAGATTCCTGATAATCCCTGGGAATGTCCAAGTGCCTCAAAAACGATGGGGAATTTGAAGTTTTGGTGATAAAAAGAGGTCGCTCATCATGGTACTGTCCAAGTCCAACAAAGCAGATGTGTCTAACCATATCGTATTTTTCAACAATGTGATAGCATCAATTGTCCAAGTGAGCGCAATTTGAAGTTTTTAGTGAGGGTTTGCAACAGCCATCACTGGATTCTGGTGAAGCATGCAAATTCGTTAAAATATATTGACAACTGTTTGGAATCCGTAAGCTTGTCTTTAGAAAGGGAATAACACATTGAGGTTAAATATGAAACGCTTTACACTTATGTTCCTACTGATTTTGATGCTCGCGTATGCCCATGCTGGGGAGGATAAAATGCTTGGCATGGCTGCCACCTCGGCTGCGCATTACATTGACCTATTGTGCATGGATACTTTGGCCATGCTGCAGCAAATAGCTCGCAGTCCCGAAGCCGGAAGCGCCAAGTGGGAAGCCATATATCCGCAATTGGAAGCTATCTCCCACCGATTACCCGGGGTCTATTTCTTTGTATTGCCTGATGGCAATTACTATAGCGTGGACAAGGGTTACACCAATTTGAACCTCTCAAATCGCGGCTATTTTGAATCCCTATTCGCCGGAAATCCTGTCTTGGGTTATGAGATTTACAGCCGCTCCAGCGGGCAGAAATCGGCTTTGATGGCTGCTCCGATTATCGTTCAGGGGAAAGTGGTAGGTGCGCTTGGTTCATCGTTGTTTCTGGATGATATGCACTTGAGGGTAAATCGTGAGCTGAATATTCCCGAGGACTACACCTGGTTCGCTGTGAATAATCAGGGGCTTACGATGCTGGATCAGGACAAAGACTTCATCTTTATGAATGCGTTCACGCAGGGCACACCTTCTCTTACCAAAGCCATCAGTGAAGCATTGAAAGGCAGTGACGGGGAGATTGAGTATGATCTGGGCAATACTACGCGTAAAGGACGATATGCGAAGCTGCCTTCGCTGGATTGGCGCTTGATCCTGGTGGAGCGTGGGGCAATGGAGAGCCAGAACAGAGAGGATATATCTCTGGCCACCTTCAGCAGCGAATTGCAGCAAAGGCTGAACGACCTGGATCAACGCACGAGAGCCCTGATCAAGGATAGCAAGCTGAATTGGAAGAAAGAATACGATGTACGCGGTTTACTGAATAAGCTTTTGGACGAGCATATCACCATCGTCGATGCAGCTTTTATAGACGCGGAGGGGCGTATCAGGTATGTAGAACCTTCTGAGTATCGCAATTCCGAGGGCAGAGACATCAGCGGTCAATCCCACGTCCAGATCCTGCGCAAAGACAAGCGTCCCGTCTTTAGTGACGGCTTCCTCTCTGTCGAAGGTCAACCCGCCATCAGCATTGCCTATCCCGTGTTTGAAGGGAAGAAGCTGATCGGATCGGTGAGTCTTTTGATCAATCCTGTCATCATGATCGATGGCATCCTGAAAGACATCAATGTGCCTTCCAACCACGAACTATGCATTATGCAAAGAGATGGTTACATCATCTATGATCTGGATGAACGTGAGATCGGCAAAAACCTCTTTCATGACTCTATGTTCAGGGAATATGAAAGCCTGTTGAAACTGGGTGAAAGCATGGCTGCCAAAGCCTCAGGAAGTGGCGAGTATGTATTCCAATCTGCAGGGCATCTGGATAAAGTGTTGAAACGCTCCAGCTGGACTACAGTCAAGCTGCACAATCAGGAATGGCGCGTGTTGATGGCTATGGAGATATGATATATTACATTTCGACTGAACTGAATACCTGATGTCTGGGACAGAGTTTCGATCCAATACGACTCATAAGGATTCCCCCTCCCCCTTTGGGCTCTTGATCAGGCGATAGTATAGCCCAAATCAAGCCTTCATAATAAGGGCTTGATTAGGGCTTGGTACAGAAGTGACAAACGCCGTCAAAAGGGCAGCGATCAGGATACATGCACTGCGGTTAAGCTATTACAGTGAATATATTTAGTTCGAGATTCCCCGATCGGCAGTCTTTACAAAATCCACAAAGACTTTCTGCAATGGAGTCAGATCCATGCTTTCCGCTTTCTGCAAAGCCTGGGTGGTATTCAGCTTATCGCGATAAAAGAGATTGTAGATTACCTTGATGGCTGCGATATCGTCTGTGGAAAAGCCCTTGCGCATCAGTCCAACGCTATTCAGACCCACTGTTTGATAGGGATTTCCCTGTCCGCGGGAGAAGGGAACGATGTCCTTCTTGACAGCAGATGCCCCACCCACGAAGGCTTGGGTCCCAATGTGCACAAATTGATGTGCTGCAGTCAAGCCGCCGATGGTGGCAAAATCATGTACATGTACGTGCCCGGCCAATTGAACCACGTTGGCAATGACGCAGTTGTTGCCGATCTGGCAGTTATGGGCGATGTGAACATATTCCATCAGGAGGTTATTGTTGCCCACGACGGTATCTTCTTCCATCTGGTTACTGCGATTTATCGTGCAATACTCGCGGATGGTATTGTTTGAACCAATTCTCAGGCGAGTAGGCTCTCCGGCGTATTTCAGATCCTGAGGATCGGTGCCAAGTACGGCAAAGGAGAAAATCTTGTTTCCGTCGCCAAAGCTGCTGTGACCATCCAGAATCACATTGTTGTGCAGGATGTTGTTATCACCCATAACCACGTGTTCTCCGATCACGCAGTAGGGCCCAATCACGCAGTTGTCGCCAAGTATCGCGCCTTCTTTGATGATGGCGGTGGGATGGATCTGGTTCATACGTTCCTCTTTGTAATCATGGCCATGAAGTCTCCTTCAGCCACTTTCTCACCATTTACATAGGTATCGCCGTGCATCTTGGCCAGCGAACGCTTCAGCGAGATCACGGTAAGTTCATAACGCAATGTGTCTCCGGGCATTACGGGCTTGCGGAACTTCACATTGTCTATGGAAGCGAAATACGCCACATAATCCTGGGGATTATCCAGTTGATTGAGCAACATGATACCGCCAGCCTGTGCCATACCTTCGATGACAAGCACACCAGGCATGATGGGGTGGCCGGGGAAATGCCCCTGGAAAAAGGGTTCATTGATGGTTACATTCTTCATGCCGACGATTGATTCTCCGGGCACAAACTCCAGGATCTTATCCACCAGCAGGAAAGGATAGCGATGGGGAATAATGCGCATGATGGCATTGATGTCAAACACCACTTCCTTGCTCTTGGTCTTTTGATAGATCATCTGTAGCTCTTGCTTCTTCTGGATTTGACGCAGCTTTTTCACCAGCTCCACATTGGTCTTGTGTCCGCTACGCGCAGCCAGGATGTGCCCCTTGATCGGCATGCCCAATAGCGCGATATCACCCAGAAGATCGGCAACTTTGTGGCGAACAAATTCATTATAGTAGCGCAAGGGGTGGCTATTCAGGATTCCTTCTGAGGAGACCGTTACTTCTTCATGGTAGCCAAAGACATCCTGCAGATGCTTCAATTCGGCTTCGCTGATTCCGGGTTCTGCGATCACCAGAGCATTCTCCAGCGATCCGCCTTTGATCAGCCCCATTTCCTTGAGCTGCAGGATCTCTTTGATGAAGCAGAATGTGCGCGCTCCGGCAAAATCCCTTTCGTAACAATCGATATTGGGCAGCCAGGTATATTGCGTGCCGAGATAGGGGTGCTTGTAATCGATCATGAAGGTTACCTTCAGCTCATTGGAGGGAACGATTACTACATCCACATTATCTTCCGGAGCGGAGAAGCTGATGGGGCCTTCGATCTCGAAGTAAACCCGTTCGCTATCCTGCTGCACCCTGCCCGCTTGTTTGAGCAGGTTGAAAAAAACGATAGGCGAACCGTCTGCCACAGGAGCTTCAGGTCCGTCGATCTCGATCCTGATATTGTCCAGATTCAAGCCTTTGATGGCTGAGAGTACGTGCTCTATGGTGCCAACCGTAGCACCATTCACGCCAATGGTAGTTCCACGGGATATATCCACCACATGATCGATATCGGCAGGTATCTCTGGCCTGTTTGGCAGATCTACACGAACAAAGACGATGCCTTCCTCGGCTGAAGCCGGTTTGAAAGTGATAGTGGATATCTCACCGGAGTGCAAGCCAATCCCGGTGTAGGATACTTGCCCGCCAATGGTATGTTTGTATTCACTCATTATGATCTTCCTTGTTTTGTTTTACCCAGCTACGGTACATTTCGGGCAGATACTTCTGCGCCACGATTATGCGTTTCATGGTATTGGCATCGATGGCAGGAGTCCCAAAATACTTCGCTCCAGCGGGGATACTGGCAGCGATTCCACTTTGCGCGCCGACCATGACCCTGGACCCAATCGTGATGTGACCCGCTGCACCCACCTGGCCAGCGAGATAGACGTAATCGCCCACGATGGTGCTGCCAGCCAGGCCCACTTGCGAGCAAAGAATACTGTGCTCTCCCACTACGCAATTGTGCCCGATCTGGACCAGATTGTCGATCTTGGTCCCTCTACCGATGATGGTGGAACCTAGCGTTGCTCTATCGATGCAGCTATTGGCCCCGATCTCCACATCATCGTGGATCACTACATTGCCAACCTGGGGGATTTTTACCTGAATGCCATCCAGTAGCTGGAATCCAAAGCCGTCAGCTCCGATCACCACCCCGCTATGGATGATGCACTTGCGCCCAATCACGCAGTCTTCATATACTTTCACATTGGGATATAGCTTCGTCCCAGCGCCTATAGAGCTTCCTGAAGCTACTGAGCAGGCGTCACCAATAACCACGCCTTTACCCAGACTTACATTGGCCCCGACCACGGCGTAGGCTCCGATCGCCACTTCGCCCTCAAAATGTGCGCTGTCATCGACGATGGCCGTGGGATGTATGCCCCAGCTCTGCATCTTCTCTTCCTGCGAGAGCCAGTAGGCCACGAGGCGCATGAAGCTGAAATAGGGCTTATCGGTAATCAACAGGGATCTCCCCGCAAAGGCAGGGGCAAACTTCTCATTGGTGATGATCAGACCAGCGGAAGAGCTAGCAACGCTTTCCACCAGCTTCTCCTGTTCGCAAAAGACCACTGAAGAGGTATTGGCCTCGCCAGCTTCGCCGACGTTATTGAAACTCCCCGTGATCTCTTTTGGGGCTATTCCCTGAGTCACATAGGCAATCTCTTCTCCCCGTAGTTGTTTCGCAAAAGTCTTCATCAGGGCTTGGGCTCGTCGGGTTTGGTCTGTCCGCCAAAATCGCCGAAGGGATCCTTGTTTTCCCCAAAGGGATCTTTATTTGTACCAAAGGGATCTGTAGTCTCGTCTGGCTTGATCTCAGTACCCGGAATTTCCGGAGTGTCAGTTGGTTTGATGGTATCTTTATTCAGATCCTGCAGCACCTGTTCCGTGAGATCGATGCTGGGAGCGGCATACAATACCACGCCCATACTTACGTCCAGTATCATGGTGTAGTTTTCGTTTTTGGCAATCTTTACAATGATGTCGTGAATCTTCTTGGTAAGGGGATCGATAAGCTCGCGGTAACGTGTTTCAGCTCTTCCGCCCTCGCCGAAGTAATCTTCCAGCAGTTGTCCTGCTTCTGCCTTCTTGGCATCGATCTGGGCTTGTAGATCACGCTTCGTAGCTTCGCTCACTGCTAGGCGACGGATCTCAAAATCACGCTCCATCTGCTTGATTTCTTCGTCCAGACTGCGAATCTGGTTGGTCCAGTTCTGGCGGTCCAATTGGAATAAACGGCTGATCTCAGCTGCTTCGTTGCTATCCACCAGGATGCGATCGGTATTCACGTAGCCCAGCTTCACGTTCTGCGCGCCAAGGCTCAGGATGCCGATCAGGATCAGGGTAAAAAGTATCAGTTTCTTCACTCAAATCTCCTTAGTTCTCGATCTTGAATATGGGATCGAGCACTTTTACTGCCCGCACATCGTCTACGCGGCGAACCGGCGTCGTGAGCGGGGCTTCATGTAATAATTCTGGATTATCCTTTGCTTCCTGCGCTATTTCTATCATCGCTTTGGCGAAGGCATCCAGTGAATCCAGGCTCTCGGTTTCGGTCGGCTCCACCATCATCGCTTCTGGTATGATCAGCGGGAAGTACACGGTGGGAGCATGGAATCCCTTGTCCAATAGACGTTTGGCTATATCCAGGGTGGATACTCCACTATCTTTTTTCTGCCAGCTACTATCGGCCACAAACTCGTGCATGCAGGGTTCGGGGTGTTGAATGTGATAGTAGTCCTTTAAGATGGCCATCAGGTAATTGGCATTGATGATGGCGTTTTCGCTTACCTTGCGCAGCCCTTTGGCACCTAGCATTTTGATGTAGATATAGGCTCGCACGAGTATCGCGAAGTTGCCATAAAAGCTTTGTACCTTACCGATGGAGGTGGCTTCGTGGCTGTAATCCAGATGGTATCCATTGGCATCGTGCGAGACCATCGGTACAGGCAGATAGGGGATCAGCTTTTCTGATACACCTACAGGGCCTGCTCCTGGTCCGCCACCACCGTGTGGAGTTGCGAAGGTCTTATGCAGATTGAAGTGCATCACGTCAAAACCGATCTTTCCGGGCTGAACGATGCCCAATAGAGCGTTCAGGTTCGCTCCGTCCATGTAGATCAAGGCGTCCACGCTGTGCATGATCTCGGCGATCTGCTCGATCTGAGTCTCAAACAGCCCCAACGTATTGGGATTGGTGAGCATAAAGCCAGCAGTGTTTTCGTCCACAATTTCCTTCAAGCGGGCTATATCACAGCGGCCATTGGCGTCGGACTTCAGCTCCACTACATCAAATCCCACCAGATTGCAAGTGGCAGGATTGGTGCCATGCGCGCTATCAGGAATGATGATCTTGGTCTTGTGTGAATTTCCTTTGGCTTTGTGATAAGCAGAGATGATTTTGATGCCAGTAAATTCGCCTTGGGCACCAGCCACTGGTTGCAGAGTCACTTTGGCCATTCCGGATATCTCAGCCAGATCTTGCTGCAGTTCATACATCAACTCCAGCGCGCCTTGCAAGGTGCTTTCTGGCTGATAGGGATGCAGATTGGCAAAGCAAGTGTGACGCACCAGGCTCTCATGCACTTTGGGATTGTACTTCATGGTGCAGCTACCCAGAGGATAAAGCCCCTTTTCGATGAAGTGATTCTTGTGCGACAGCTCTATATAGTGGCGCATCACGTCCAGCTCGCTCACTTCGGGCAAGCGGGCAGTGTCTTTCCTGTGATGTTTGGCAGGTATCAATTGCTCCAGGGGTGTGTCGATCTCACGGGGAGGCAGGGTAACGCCTCTTCTTCCCTCTGATGAATGTTCAAATATGGTCCTAGACATGGCAAACCTCCTGCATCGCTTTCACAAACTCATCGATTTCCGCTTTCCTCTTCTTTTCTGTAACGGCAAGCATCAATTGCTTCTCACCCACCTTCACACCCGCGTAGATCGCTCTGGGAAGCATCTTCTCGATGATCTGATCGGCGGAAATGGGTGTATTGATCACAAATTCCTTAAAGAATGAAGCCTGCGGATAAGCCAGATTGATTCCCGGGATTTTGGCCAGTTCGCTAGCAAGATAATGCGCTTTCTGAGTGGATTGGAGAGCAACTTCCTTCAAGCCTTCTCGACCCATCAGACTCATATAAACCGTAGCCGCGAGGGTGCACAAGGATTCATTGGAACAGATATTTGAGGTCGCCTTTTCGCGGCGGATATGCTGTTCCCGAGCCTGCAGGGTGAGTGCATAAGCCCGTTTCCCTTCTTTATCCAGAGTACCGCCAACGATGCGGCCTGGCATCTGACGGGCCATATCAAGCTTGGTGGCAAAGAATCCAAAGAGCGGGCCGCCCATGTACATGCTATTGCCCAGAGCCTGTCCTTCACCCACCACGATATCTGCATTGTACTCAGCCGGCGCATTGAGGATGGCCAGGGAGATGGGATCCACGCAGGTGATCATAAGGCATTTGGCCTGGCTATGCGCGATTTCTGAGATCAGGGCAGCGTCTTCGATATTGCCTAAATAATTCGGGATTTGCAGCACCACGCTGCTGATGCTATCATCCATCATTGTCTTCAGGGCGGCGCTATCGATCACGCCGTCCTTGGCTGGCGCAGTTAAAAGCTCGATGCCCACACCTTCTGTATATGATTTGATTACTTGTACAAATGCGGGATGCAGTGTAGCAGGCAGAATCGCCTTCTGGAGCTTGTTCTTTCGCACTGCCATGAGGATGGCTTCTGCCACCGCACTGGCGCCGTCGTACATTGAGGCATTGGCGATTTCCATGCCAGTAAGCTCACAGATCATGGTTTGATACTCATAGATAAACTGCAGGGTGCCCTGGCTGATTTCAGCCTGATAAGGGGTGTAAGCAGTGAAAAACTCCGGCCGCGACACGATGGAATCCACCGCAGCGGGGATAAAATGATCGTAAACGCCAGCACCCAGGAAGGAATTTGCATTCTGAGAGCAGAGATTTTGACAGGTCTGGCTCTTGATCTTGTATGTTATTTCCAGCTCAGACATAGCTTTGTCCAAATCCAGATCTTGGTTCAATCTAAACTTGTCTGGGATCGCTTGAATCAATTCTTCAAACTTAGTGATCCCAATACGGGCAAACATTTTTTGCCTATCTCTATCTGTATTAGATATATAGGGCATCATAGCTCCTTTTGTACTGCGTACAAAGAATAGTTTTTTGCCAGCCAAGTAAAAAGGGGGTTTATGTCAATGGAAATCTGCTCTAGCCTTGATGTACTGTCTTTGATGGGGAGGTAAATACCTTGCCTCTTCGACGGCTGGATGTTGACAAAGCCTCCCAGCATCTTGAAGGACGTACCAAAACCATAGACATATTCCCCAGGGGCGACGCATGAGACAGGGATTTTACCGCGGTTTTGTGTCGCTCTCCGGATGATTGGTGATAGTCAGGCTACTAAGCCTTCGAGTATGGAATCAGAGTTTATAGCTAGAACAACCTGTAGGTTCTGCGGTGTTCTATGCAAGCGCCAAAGGTTGCCAAAGCCCGATAATGCTGAGCAGTGCCATAGCCCTTGTGACGTGCAAAACCATATTCAGGGTATCTGGTATCAAGCTTTGTCAGCAAGCGGTCACGATGCACTTTTGCCAGGATCGAAGCTGCTGCTATGCAGGGATGTTTCCCATCTCCCTTGACTATCGCCAAAGCCTTACCAGACATGGCTGAGGGAACATCCCGTCCATCAATCAGGGCAAAATCAGCCCTCGGACTCAAGGCAGCGAAAGCCTTCACAAAGCCCTCCAGGGAAGCTTGAAGGATGTTTATCTCATCCACTCGCGCGGCGGAGACCTCGATGATGCTAAAGGCGATTGCGCTATCTACGATCTTTTCATACAGCTTGTCCCTGATACTGGCACTAAGCTGTTTGGAATCGTTCAATCCAGATATTGGCTTCTCGTAGTCCAGAATGACAGCAGCCACTACCAGTGGCCCAGCCAGCGCCCCTCGTCCCGCTTCGTCGATACCTGCGATGTGAGTGTGGGAGCCAGCTTTAAGGAAGTTTAGATCGTGGCTATAATCCATCGCTGCCCAGGATGAAGAAGAGGCGATGATACTGCTTGTCCAAAACTGATGCGCGTTTGTGCAGCAGATTGGTCTTGCCCCGAGTACTGCGGATTGCGAGTAGCTTTAGCCCAGCTGCCTCAATCAATGGCAGCAGTTCGCTGCACATATACACGCGTTGTTGATGCTCTTCGGTCTTCAGAGCATACAGCGGTCCCTGCTTTGTATAGCAGCTCAGACGCGATATCTGGCGATGATGATAGGATTCATACCAGGCTTCATGCACCATAGCAGTCTGTCCATTCCTGGTATAATTGCAGTTGTCTGCGAAGTTTTCCATGCTGTTTAGCAGGGTCGAGATATCGAAGATGAAGATAGCTCCTGGGGCGAGGGCTTTCTTCACTTCAGCCAGACAGGTTCTGACCTCTGAAGTCTGCGTAAGGTAGTTGATACTGTCAAAGAGGCAAAAGATGAGATCGTAATCTCTGCCTGGGATGGGATCGGTCAAGGAAGCCTGATAGAGCTTTGGCTTCACTTCTTTGCCAGCAGCATTGATCAACATCTGTGGGGAAAGATCGCAGGCATCCACATCATAACCCGCCACTACCATCCGAGAGCCTACATTTGCCGTGCCACAAGCCAGTTCCAGCGCTTTCTTGCCCTTGCTGTGACCATACTGCTGATGCCAGTCTATCAGATTCTCTATCCATAAATCGTAGTCCACATGCGCCATATAGCTGTCGTAATGATCGGCAAAGAAGGAATACGAAGAATCAGCTTTGGCCAGTGCTGCCCGCAATTCGGGAAAGGATAAGGCCATACAGTCAGAGAGACTAAGATCACATAGTACCTTCAACCCCCTCGCTATATCCAGAGAGTTGTATCCGCCCAGATCCCCAGCCAATGAGAAGTGACAGGAATCTTTTCCAAAGAAGATGTGCAAAAAGGCTCCTGGATCGCCACTAAGGATTAGATCTGCCTCGCGACGTGAACTGAGTAACAAGACCTTCTGCCGAGAGCCATTGGCATAAAAAGAGTGGATCCGCGTGATGGCGTGAAAAGGCAATCCCCCCAACAGGGCTATTGCTGCGCCGTCATCAGCAAAAGCATAGAGTTCGCCTTGCTTCGCCAGGCGCGTCAGGAAGTCCGCCGATTGCTCACTGGCCACCACCAAGGAAAAATCCGCATGGATATGTACTGACGATACAAGGTCTGGCAAGGCACAGGCTTCTTCCAGACTAAGATAAACCACAGCCTCAGGGTCGCTGGGAACAAGGCAATCGCTGGGAGTGAAACGCAGCAGTTCGTCAAGGATAGCGGTTGCTTCTTGCGGTACCTGGAGCTTCAGTTTCATCCGCGTTTATCGCTGCTGCCAGGTTTGACCAGAGGAATGCCCCGTGTGCATAGCTCGCATGCCTCGGGATCCCAAAGCGGTACTTCCATGGAGAGCAGAGCTTCCAAGGGCACGCCAAAATCCAGTGCTCCCGCCGTGCGATCCACTAATAGCCCGATAGCTACCACGTTGATATTCTCCTTTTTGACCGCCTTCAAGACCTCGTTGATGCTGCCGCCAGTGGAAAGGATGTCCTCGATCACCACCGCTCTTTGCACGCTGCCCAGATCAAACCCGCTACGGAAGCTCATCTCACCGTCCTTGCGCTGGCAAAAGATGAATTTCTTGCCCATCAGCCGCGCCACGTCGTAAGCCAGAACAATGCCCCCATAGGCAGGCCCGATCACGGTATCAAAATCGTAATCCTGTAAACGCTCAGCGAGGCGTTTACAAAGGGTATGCGTAGCTTCTGGATTTTGCAATACTTTGATCTTTTCGATATAGCGATCGCTATGCTTACCGCTGGTGAGGCTGAAATGTCCTTCCAATAGTGCGCCTTCCTTCTTCAAAATCTCGCTGCAAAGATACGCGTCGTCCAATGACAACAGGAAGTCTTTTACCTGCTCCTCGGCATCGCGGGGCACTTGAAGCTGCATCATATACATGTCACCAGCTATCGAGGGATACATGCTCATCATGCGCTCATTGAGCAGAGCCACCTCAAAGCCCGCTTCCTGCAAGAGCGCTTTCACCATTTCCGCTTCAAACAAATCTGTGTAACTGGCTACTGTTACCATTGTGGGATCCATCGTACTACTCCTTATCTTTGTTAGTTTTAGCTATTATCGCATTACTGCAGTTCTCGCGCAAAGCAAAGGGGGCAGTATCCACCACCCCCTCAGCGATAATATAATTGTTTATCAGCCTTTGCCGATCTCAATACCGCGTTTGATGGCTTTGAGATTCAGTTCCAGCAGGTCGGGGTTCTTCTGTTTCATGAAGCCTGTGAGGTCTTCCTCCATGGTTTCATACTTGATCAGGCCTGTTTTACCAATGATGATGCCGATGGCGAGCATATTCAGCACCATCTGGTTACCGATTTCCAGAGCGATGTCTACCATCGGAGCGGCAACGATTTGGATGTCGGCGCGTTTGCAGCCATTGGGGCACATATTGGTATTGTAGATCAGAATGCCGCCAGGACGTATCGAGGAGGCAAACTTATCTATAGAAGGCTGATTGAGGGCTACCAGGATATCGGGATAGCTAACGATCGGAGAGGCGATATCGGTATCCGACACCACGGTGGATACATTGGCCGTACCTCCCCGCATCTCGGGGCCGTATGAGGGTAACCAGGAAACGTTCTTGCCTTCGGCCATTCCAGCCTTGGCCAAAAACTTGCCGATGGTCAGTACACCCTGACCACCAAATCCTGCGCAAATGAGTTCTGTAGTCATTATTCCACTCCTTCGCCTTTATCTCTTAAGCAGCCTGGTTTGAAGAAGGGCAGCATGTTTTCTCTGGCCCAGTCTCTGGACTTCACAGGGTCGATGCCCCAGTTTGTGGGACAGGTGGAGATGAATTCTACGAACGTGAAGCCGCGGCCTTCCTTGTTATATTGAATGGCTTTGGATACGGCTTTCTTGGCTTTGATGATCTCTGCGGGGCTGAGCAGAGAAACACGCTCAATGTAGTACGGAGCTACCAGAGTGGCCAGTAGTTCACTAACCCT
Source organism: Candidatus Cloacimonadota bacterium (assembly GCA_017994635.1). Taxonomy (GTDB): domain Bacteria; phylum Cloacimonadota; class Cloacimonadia; order Cloacimonadales; family Cloacimonadaceae; genus UBA5456. The sequence continues at coordinate 12,896 of JAGOKK010000004.1, forward strand.
GATTGGGAAGCCGATATCGTCGGTCTTTCTGCCGTAAGGACTGGTGGTGGTCTTCATTTCAGGCAATGTAGTGGGAGCCATCTGACCACCTGTCATCCCGTAGATCGCGTTATTCACAAAGAACACGGAGATGTGTTCGCCGCGATTTGCCGCATGGATGATTTCAGCGGTACCGATGGCAGCCAGATCGCCATCCCCTTGATAGGTAAAGACGTTCATTTCGGGACGCGAACGCTTCATTCCAGTAGCTACAGCCGGAGCTCTGCCATGAGCAGCCTGAGCCATATCGAAATTGAAGAACTTGTAGGCAAACACGGAGCAACCCACTGGGGCCACACCGGACATTTGATTGGTAAGACCCTGCTCCTCGATTGCTTCAGCGATCAAACGATGCGCCACGCCATGCAGACAACCGGGGCAATAGGTAAAGGGAGTCTTGGTCAACGATTCTGGTCTATATGCTATCTTTTCCACTTCTCACTCCTTAAAAGCACTCTTCGAGCTTGGCTTGGATCTCGGCAGGGGTAAAGACTATGCCACCCACTTTGCCCCAGAAATCCACGGGGACTTTGCCATTGACGGCGATCTTCACATCGTCCAGCATCTGGCCGGTATTGAGCTCAAAGACGTACACTTTCTTCACTTTGGGACCGATGGCTTTGGCAATGGCTTCATAAGGGTAGGGCCATACATTGATCGGACGGATCAAACCGACGCTCTTGCCAGCTTTCTTCAGTTCGTTGATAGCGGATTTTACCACGCGGGAGGCGGTTCCCCATGCCAGGCAGAGGATTTCATTGTCATCGGACACGTTAAATTCCTCGTAGCGAACTTCGTTCTGCTTGATCACGTCGTACTTTTTGTACAGGTCGTTCACGTGTTTTTCCAAAACCTGGGGATCGATCTCCAGAGAATTGATCTCATGGTGGTGCTTTTTGTCCCCGTCTTCATTTGGGCAGATGCACCAGGAATTGTGTTGTTTGCCCAATTCGATGATTTCCGCGTCGGTGAGAGGTTCCTTAAACTCCACTGGTTCCATCATCTGACCCAGCATACCATCAGCGAGGATCATCACTGGATTGCGGTATTTGTCGGCGAGATCAAAGGCCTGGGACGCCATATCGGCAAATTCCTGTACAGAAGAGGGAGCCATCACGATGAGTTGATAATCCCCGTGTCCACCGCCTTTGACAGCCTGGAAATAATCGCCTTGAGCGGGCTGAATATCGCCCAAACCAGGGCCGCCACGCTGTACATTGATGATCACTGCGGGCAATTCCGCACCGGCGATATAGGAGATTCCCTCCATCTTCAGCGAAATGCCGGGTGAGGAGGAAGAGGTCATCACGCGTTTGCCGCATCCGGCTGCGCCATAGACCATATTGATGGCAGAGACTTCACTTTCTGCCTGCAAAAAGACACCATTGACTTTTGGCATCATGCGAGCCATGTACTCGATCAATTCGCTTTGAGGGGTGATGGGATAGGCGAAATACAATCTGCAACCGCTACGAATGGCAGCTTCAGCTACAGCCTCATTTCCTTTCATCAATATCTTTGCCATTTTCGCCTCACTTCTCAACCGTTATAGCCACATCAGGGCAGGATACATAGCACATCTTGCAGGCGATGCACTTATCTTGTTCGAAACACTCTGCGTAGTGGTAGCCCTTGGCATTGATGTTTTCCGAAAAGCGGATAATCTTTTTCGGACACGATGCAATGCATAAGCCACACCCTTTGCAGTAGGTTGGATCAACCGTCATTCTAGGCATGGTTGTACTCCTTTGACGTAATTTTTCTTTGAAGTGATAGGAGGAAGAATCGCCCGAATCTGTCAACTGATTTTATCGGCACAGCACAATTCACAATTCTTGATTCCCATCCACGAGCCAGCTATCAGTAGAATCCGTTCCGTAAGTCCAGTCATGTCTCCACCTTCCCTGCGCAATTCTCTAATTAACCTGTGGAATAGGTGTAATCCTCATGCCCCCAATTCTCCATTCACAAGTCATGAAGCGCCTCTTATTACTCAGAGACATTTTGGTACATCGCTTACTGGTAATTGTCACCCCGCCCCGGCTCTCTCTAGCCTACTGCCAGCGCGAACTCCACCCGAACACATCTTGAACGCCTCCTGAATCCAGTTCAGGTGGGGTTCAGGTGAACTAGGGGTGGATTTCAGGCCAGCAGGGAGCAAGATATAGTGTAAAAGAAGCGGGTTCGTCAGGAACCCGCTTTAATGCATTGAATAAGTGATCTTTAGATCTTGATTTGTAATGCTCTCAGCAGTTCTTGTTGAGTATCAGGGCGTTCTTTGAGATCGCTCTCTGCCAGGTAATCGATGCGTTGTTTGAAACGATCTGCAAGGAGTTGCTTATAGGCGTCGATATTGCCGCGTTTTGCGGGATGGTAGGTATCGTAGTATCCAGGCAGGATCTTGTCGATGGATTCTTTGGTGGGGATCATGGCGCCAGGCAGGGCATCCCATTCTTCCCATTGAATCTGATCGGTGAGGATGGCAGTCTGCAGGGTGAGGGACGTCTTTAGCGGAATGGCTTCCAACACTGCATCGCTTTCTTTCCAGTATCCGCGGGAATTGAAGCAATAGAAATCTGCACCGTTATCTGCGACATTCAGGAAGGCTTCGACATCGCGATAGAGTTCGTATACGCGGAAGGGATTGGCAAAGGGCTCGAAGACCAATTTGTTCAGTTCTTCCTCGGTAACGTTCTCGGCACGATTGCGCTGGGTCATCAAAGCGGCACCCATAGCGATGGCCAGATACTTGTTTTTCAGCTTCAGCACAGGGGGCAGTACACTGTCTTTCATCAGCCAGACCAGAGCTTTGGGGAATGCGCATTTGTTCACGTAATTGCCTAAAAGACCTCTATCCAGCAGGGCTCTGCCGTTCTGATTGCGCAGATCCTGACCGACGGGGATGCGTTTACCATCAATGTTTAGCACAGCGTGATTCATCAGGGCCAAAGCGTATTTCCAATCCGGATGGTCGGTGGGGCGGCTGTCGGTTTTATCAAACAGGGTTGGTTCCCAGGCACGGCAGCATTTATTCTCCAGATCAATCTGGAAGGCGTCATCGTGCAATACAACTTTGGAAAATCCTTTTGGCAGAGTACCGCCATTATCGTGGGAATTGGTGTGGCTGGATTTTCCGGTGCCGGAAAGGCCATAGAAAGCGATGGAGCGCTTGCCAAACTTGTGGTAAGCGGCGTCTTCGCAGGTGGTGAAATCAATTTCCTTGATTCCGCCGTGACAGGCTGCCATGCCAATTCTGATGCCGGAAGTCCAGGCCAAAGTGAGGGTTCCTTTCTTGCGCTCACCAAAGTAACGCATGCCCATGTTTACGATAACATTGTGCTTTTCATCCACCAGGGCCAGTTGCGGAGCGCCAACGTTGTTATAGAAAGGATCATCGCAGGTCCATTCATTAAACCCGATCAAAATGATATCCTGGATCGGGAGCTTGGGACTAGCTTCATAGGTGCTTTGCACTGATTCATAGGGGGCAAAATTGAGGAGCCAATTGTACAGATTTGCCACATCACTCTCGGTGGTGACAAAGGTGGCCTTGATCATCAGATCTGGGTCCATACCCAGCACAGCTTCAGCTTTGATCAGGGGATAGTGCTGCATCTGCCAGACGGCTTCGCGGAAATCTCCTTCCAGCTTGTTTTTCTGGCTGGGATTGAGGCGATGATAAAAGCGGCGGGCTTTGGCGGTTCGGCCGATGATATTCCCATGACAATCGTTTAGCACCCTGGCATCAGCCGGGAGATTGTGGAGCTTAACAAAATCGGGGCACATGGGCAGATCGGTGATGGTGACCCCTGGCTGCTTCTTGGCCATTTCGTAGGCTTCACGGATATCGACTTTGCGCACCAAATGGTTGTTCAGCAATGTCTCGGCAATCGCGCGAATCGGAGACATGTCCTTGATGTTGCTGTAAAAATCAGCACTGCTCTTGCTTGCCATTATTCCTCCATCTATGGCTGTATTTTATGTGTTTAAACTTCAGAAGGCTGCTCTTAAATCTATAGTTCCTTTTGTCAAGCTTTGTTTTAGATCACGCCCATTTTCTTGCCGATCTTTCGGAACTTGTCCAAGGCCATATCCAGCTGTTCTCTGGTATGGGTAGCCATGAACGATGTGCGGATGAGGCAGCAATTCGGCGGCACCGCCGGCGGAATCACGGGATTTATAAACACTCCCTCTTCCCCAAGCTGAGCCCACATATGGAAAGCAGTAGTCATATCGCCTACGTACAAAGGAATAACCGGGGTGCAACTGGAGCCAGTGTTGTAGCCCATTGCTTTGAATTCAGCCAGCATATAGTGAGTATTATCCCACAAGCGGGCAATGTGTTCCGGTTCTTCCTGCATGATTTTAAGAGCTGCCAGGACGGTGGCTGTGGAAGCAGGAGGCAGGGACGCGCTAAAGATTAGCGCGCGAGATTTGTGCTTTAAATAGTGGATCAACGGCTCGTCCGCAGCGATGAAACCGCCTACAGAAGCGAGCGATTTGCTGAAAGTACCCATGATGAAATCGGTCTTGGAAGTCAGTCCAAAATGAGCTGCGGCACCAGCGCCTTTATCACCCAGCACACCCAATGAATGAGCTTCATCCACCATTAGATTGGCGCCATACTTCTCCGCCAGAGCTGAAATGGCTGGCAGATCGGCTATATCGCCTTCCATGGAAAAGATGCCATCCACCACGATCAGTGCGGCTTTGCCATCGATCTTTTGTAATACGCGCTCCAGGGATGCCATATCATTGTGATTGTAGCGAAGCATAATGCCATCTGAAAGCTTGCAGCCATCGATGATGGAAGCGTGATCGAACTTATCGGTGACAATGTATTCATTCTTACCCACTATCGCCGAGATGCAGCCCACATTGGCTTGATATCCCGTGGGATATGCCAGAGCTGCCTCCTTGCCCACCAGGTGGGCGAGTTCCCGTTCCAATTCCAGGTGAATATCCAGGGTACCATTTAGGAACCTGGATCCGGCGCAACCGCTGCCATACTTTTGCATGGCTTTGATGCCAGCTTCTTTCACCTTGGGATGGGTGGTGAGCCCCAGATAGCTATTGGAACCCATCATCAGCATCTTTTTGCCATTACAGATCACCTCTGTATCCTGTTCAGAAGTGATTTCCCGAAAATATGGATAGAAACCCATAGCCATTGCTTTACGCGCGTCTGTGAAATTAAAGCACTTGTCCAATATGCTCATTCTTGCCTCTTTATATTATTCTAAACTCTTTTAGATTCGTGTACAACACCATAACCAGCTGGTACACCAGGAAAACCATCGGTACAGAAATCAACATCCATAAGATACCGCCATACCAGCCACCCGCGAGAACGGTGAGCAATACCCACAAGGGATGCATATCAATGGTAGTGCCTACGACCACGGGATACACCACATTGTTATCTATCACCTGCACGATATACATGGCCAAAGCTGCATACACCATGCTGAGGAATGGCCCACCATCGAAGAAAACTGTGAAAACCGCCAAAGCGCCCCCAAGAAAGGGTCCGAAATAAGGTATGATATTGGCCACGCCAGCCGATATGCCGATCAGGACCGGATTGCTGACCCCAACTATGCTGAGTGCAATTGAAGCCATGGTGCCGACCGCGATCACTTCAAAGAGCATGGCCCGGAGATATGTGCCTACCGTGCTGTCGAACTTTCCTAGAATGATGATGGCCAATTCAAAATAGCGGTTTGAACAAAAGCCCAGAATGGCCTTGCGGATCTTGTGCCAGTCCTTCAGCAGAAAGAAGCTGATCAGCGGGATGGTGAAGACAAAGGACACTGCTCCGATGATCGAGGAGAAGTTATCCAGTAAAAACTTGGGCAGCTTTACCAGGAAATCTGTAGCACTATCAATGGCAGCCAACATCTGTTTCCCAGCGTCCAGACCGGGTATTTTGGCATCTAGCTGCAGAGCATAATCATACACATTCTGCACAAAGGGAATCTTCAGAATGGTAGAGGCTTCCAGACCGCCCTCATGGCTAAGCAGAGCAAAGAGATTGTTCCCTTGGTCGATCAGATCGGGGATATACCGGCTGCTAAACCACGCTATCAATCCTGCCACAGTGAGATAGAGCATCACTACGCCCAGCCAGCGGGGAATATGACGGCGCTCCAGAAAGCTCACCGCGGGATGCAGGATATAGCTAAAAACCATTGCAGCAATCAGGTATATGAAGATCCATCGGTAAAAAACTAAGGCCGCCAGCAGTACAATGCCCAGAAAGAGATAAAAGGCGATCTTGCTCCAGTTCATCGTTCAGACACCCAGACTGCGGATCCTGATGGCCTCGGAGGCGATATCAGTACAGATAGCCTTCAAAATGGTGATGCCCATCGCAGGTTTGGCTTCGATCAGTTCCAGTAAATCGCTGCGGGAAATGGCAAATGCTGAGACGTCGCTGATCGCTCTTGCTGTGCTGTGACGCTTAGCTCCCACAAACAAATCCCAGAGACCGAGGACCTGGTTTTTACCTATAATCTGCCCACCGTCATTCAGGCAGATCTCGCCCTTTTCCACGAAGTATACCACTTCCATGGGATACCCGACCTCAAAAAGCACTTCACCGGCCTTAAACTCGCGTTTATGCATGAGACCGTGGATGAGGTAAAGCTGAAAGCTGTTCAATCCTTTAAAGATGCTAAACCGCCTGTACTGCATATAGATTGAAGGTTTATGCCACATACTCCGAGCCCAATCCCACATCTTATTCATATTCACCTCGTTTTCTCGTGCAATAATGGGACAAAAGCACAGGGAACATCATGTCGGATAGCCAGTTGCCCATCCTTACGCGTAACAATATTGAGCACCTGTCCCAGGCTCCCTCCTACGGGAACTGCCATGATCCCGCCTTCCGCAAGCTGAGCGCAGAGCTTTTCGGGGATGCTCTCAGCTCCGGCAGATACGATGATCTTGTCAAAGTCCTTGTGGGCAGGATAGGCTTTTTCCCAGCCCTGCCAGCCGTCTCCGATGCGAAAGTGGATATTGCGGAAACCGGCATTTCTCAGGATTTTCTGCGCTCCCAGGGAGAGCTCATCCACCAATTCCACAGTGCATACCTCTTTTACGATGCGCGCTAGCAGCGCAGTCTGATACCCGCTGCCCGTTCCAATCTCCAAAACTCTGTCTTCAGCCTTTAGTTCCAGATGGCTCATCATCAGAGCGATCATCAGGGGCTGAGATATGGTTTGATCGTGTTTGATCGGAAGAGGTTGATTGCGGTAGGCATATTCACGGTATTCGCTCAGCACATAGTCTTCTCTGGGCACGGAATTGAAAGTTTGTAAAACTAGCTCATCCACAATGCCCCGGTGGTGCAATTCCTGCACCAAAAGCTTACGCTGATCCTCGTAACGCATGTATCCTAGAGTTCCAAAAGCTTGGTATCTTCCAGCCAGGATAGAATCTTGGGAAAGGCTTCATCCCTGGTCAATTCGAAGCCCAAAGGAGTGATGGAGATGTACTTCTCACTCACCGCTTCGCTATCGGTACCGCTTTCAAAATCCCACTGCGGGGCATCCCCACCGATCCGGTAAGAAAAACCATTCTCGTGCTCCTCTACCACACTGATGAAGTTGTAGTATTTGCGATGTCCGGTGCGGGTAAGGCGGATTCCTTTTACCTCTTCGTAGGGGATATTGGGGAAATTCACATTCAACACTTCAAAATCCTTGACCAGCTGGTCGATGCCGCATTCCAGCATCTTTACAAACCATCGGGTACCCGTCTCAAAAAGCTGATCCCGATAGGCGTTTATCGACAGTGCGATGGCTTTGTGCCCAAACATAGCTGCTTCCACGGCAGCCGACACAGTACCGGAATACAGCACGTCCTCACCCATGTTTTGACCGGCGTTAATACCCGATACCACGAGATCAACCGGTTCTTTCACGATTTTCTGCAGAGCAATCACCACACAATCCACGGGAGTGCCGCTAATAGCCCATTCATTGGGGGCTATCTGTCTGGCTTGAATATCCTTGCGCAGAGTGATGGAGTGTGAAGCCGCGCTACGTTCACTATCGGGCGCGACGATGATGGTTTGGTGCCCTGCTGCTTGCAGAGCCTGTTGCAGTTTTCTGATTCCGGGAGCTGATATGCCGTCATCATTCACCATTAGAATTCTCAAAATCTATCTCCTCAAAACAACATATTTGCGTAGTGTAACAGGTAAAAGGCACCTATGAGGGCGAGACCCGCGAGGCTGAGGATGAACCAATTGGCCTTGATAAAGCTACGCCAATGAGTTCTGCGGCGGCGTCTGCTCTTGTAATATGCAGAATGCTTGGGACGCAGCAGTTTTCTTAGCGAAATGCCTCCACCTCCGGTCGTTCCACGCAGGGACATCTGAGCTGGAGTGAGCCATTTGATATGACCGTGTTCATTTAGGTAAGGCCGGTATCCTAAAGATAAATAATGCTCGATACGGGCTTTGCTATAACCCTCAACTTCCTGAGGATCAAGCTCTTTTACTATTTTGGTTCTCTGTTTACTCATCAATTCTACCTTTGATGAATAGTAAAATCAAACTCCATCTATTTGTCAAGTCCAAATTATCCTTCCTCTTGCCGATGGATTCTTGCCAGACAGTCAAATAGCACGGATTCGGCTCTTGCATATCTGAAGATTCGATGATACGCACCGCCCATGCTAATGAAGGGCAAATCCTGCAATGTTCTGGATAGCAAAAAGGCTGCCACTCACGGCAGCCAAACACGAGGGCTGATTAGCACATCAATACAGAAAACCCAAGTTCAGCATCAGTGAAGTGTTTTTCGCATCGGGTTGGATCCCCAATGCTTCCTCAAAGATCTCGTTCATCCCAATGCTGTAACGGATCCCAATCATAAAGTTGATATTGGCCACCACATCAAGCCCAAGACCCAGCCCATAATCAAAATCACGGAGGTTTTCCATGTCCACACTTTCTTCGTGATCACTCACTTCTTCCTTGTGAACGCCTTTGATCAGGTAACGTAACTCAGGCCCCAGATAGGGTTGCAGCTTTAGATTCCCCTGCCCCAAATCTAGCTTCAGAAATAGCGGAAGCTCCACATAATGCAAGGTATCGCTCGTCTTTGTTTCCATGACGAATCCCTCAGTTTCGCTCTGAGCACCGCGTTGTGTATAGATCAGTTCTGGTTGGAGGATAAATAACGGATGCAGATGGTATTGCATGATCATGCCGCCATTCACTCCAAATCTGGAATCCTCATCGGCGTCATCTCCAGAATAGTTCGAAAAGTTTACTCCAGCCCGCAGTCCGTACACCGACTGGGCAAAGACCACGCCCAAGCTCAGACCGAGTAGCGCTAAAATGATGATAACCTTTTTCATGTGTAACTCCTATATCGATTCATACTGTATAAACTGTCCATGTCTGGACTAAATAATAAACAACTTTGAAGATTAGCCAAACGTGCGCTAAGCACTCAGATCGAAGAATGCAGCTTCCGACTCAGTCCACAGATTACATGTAATGCTGCACCAAGTATGAGATCATGCTACCTTTCTTACGCCGCGTCCCAGATCATCCCAAACACATCCTGAGCGGGGCCTAAGAAGTGTTTGGGATGAGCTTGACATGCATCAGTGATGTCAGCCAGCAAGCTGGACTAACAAAATGAGGTTATGTACAAAGCCTTTTCACTTGACAAGCATTGCGATGTAGATATTTTTGCATAATCGAAAATGTTTGTTTGGGAGGATTCCTCGATGTCCCAGCACATCAGTGAAGAGCAGTTGATCCGCCTCCAGGAAGTTGTGGACCATAAACCGGGTCTAAATCCCGATGAGATGTCCGTGCGTCACCAAGAATTCGAAGATCTCGTGAAGCAAGGAGCAATCAATGAGGATGATCCGATTTACTTGAAGATGAAAATGGTGGGGGCACATCTAAAAGCTATCAAGGGTGATTTCCCAGCTTCATTGACTGCGCTGGAAGAAGTACTAATCCTGGCAAGGAAGCACAAAGAACGCGATTGGGAACTACGGTGCCTGAATAACATTGCTTTGGTGCGCCAAAACCTGGGATTCCTGTTTGAGTCCATACTCATCTGGGAAGACCTGCTGAAGGAAGATCTTAGTTTGCGGGACAGAGTGCTATATGCGAACAATCTGGGTGTTGCTTACAATCAAGCGATGAAGCCCAAACAGGCCATTAACACTTATTTCCATGCATTGGAATTGCTGGAATCCACAGGGGAAACCGAGGGCGCTGCAGACCTCTATAACAATCTAGCCAATCTTTCAAGGAATACCGGTGTGCTGGATAAGGCTCAGGATTATTACCTCAAGGCTCTGGAACTGTACGAGAAAGAAGGCAACAACGAGCGGCTCGCCATGGTTTACAACAATCTCTGCGCACTCTTCAATGAAACGCACGACCTCCCCGAATCCGAGAAATACGCTACTTTGGCCAAGGATTTTTACGAGAGATTTTTGCCTGAAAACAAGCATTCTCCCCTCCTGAACAATGTAGCTGCACTAAGAACATTGCAACAACGTTTCCCAGAAGCGGAGCAACTCTATCAGGACTCATTGAGGATTGCCGAGAAGTACAATGACAGAAGCATGCAAACCAAGATACTCAGCAATCTCGCCCTCATTGCCATGGAATTGGATAATCCCGATGCATCCATTGATTACGCCAACCGTGCGCAGGTTATTGCGCATGAATTGGAAGATACAACATCAGAAAAAAAGGCCTATTCCCTTTTGAAAGACGCCTGGCAGAGCAAGCTGGATTTTACTCAGGCTTATCTGGCACAAAGCATTGAGATGGTGCTGGAACGGCGTTTAAACCGCGATAATACGCCGCTGGATATAGCCCAGGCTGAGGCACGTTACCTCCAGCATCGGCTCGAAGCCCAGCTGGAAAAGTACAAGGAACAAAACCTCGCTCTTGAAGAAAGTAACGCAATAATCCATGAGAATACGCAGGAATTGGAAACCAGGAACAACCTTCTGGTAGCCACAAACAAGCTTTTAAACCGCATTATATCCATTATCGCACACGATGTACGCGGCCCGGTGGCCACGATTACTCAAACTACGGAGATGCTGACCAAGGGAATGCTACAAGAGCATCAGGATAAGGTTTTACGTCAGCTAAACGACAGCTCGCACCAGACTGAGACTTTGATCAATGAACTCTTGGACATCGCCCAAAAGTATAAATCCGGGGACGATGAGCTACCGGAAAGCTTTGAGGTAAATCAAGCGCTGCGCAATAGCGTGAGATTGGCCGAAGCTATCGCATTGACCAAGGATATCAAGGTATCCTTCACCACAAATTGTGATCCCCTACAGATCAACATGGACCGCTCCAGATTGCGCTTGATCATCAGAAACTTGCTCTCCAATGCCATCAAGTTTTCCCATCCTGGCTCGACAATCACCCTGGTTCTTGACTGCCATGATAATGATTCATTGAAGATATCGGTGATTGATACCGGACTGGGAATGAACCCTCAGAAAGTAAGTAAAATCCTGGAAGGGACATCCTTTACAGAAGTGGGAACTCAACAGGAAAAAGGGTTTGGCATGGGTTTGGTCTTCGTGCTGGAAGCTTTGATGCGTACCAAGGGCAAACTCTCCATTATTAGCGAGCCCGGACATGGATCTACTTTCACAATCAGCTATCTGATGCAAGATCTGATCTGAGGCTACACTCTTCTTTCCATCCTGACAAATATACACACACAGGTGTAATCCAGGCTCCATATAAACCCGGTACGTGTGAATTTCGGAGAGGATAATGACAGGTGAACTCTGCGCAAAGATCAGTGGCTATGCACTTTTTCATCGTCTTGGCTTCATTCTTGCTTAGCATATATATAGTACGTGTACGTAGTGTAGGCGTGCTTCAGTAAGTGTATTTATGTTCAATAATATAGGAGAAGTCATGAAGAAACACCTCATCATGCTGGTCTTGGCAGTTCTGGCGAGTTTGCTAGCTGCCGGTACCATCAATCTGCAGTCAACCCCGGCTCAGGCCAAAATCCTGAGCAGCTCATCGGAAGGCCTTAGTGTAAGGTTCGCAGTCGATACTTTCGAGTATCAGGAAGTTAACACAAAAGAAGGCGTTTGGACTATGCTGAACGCCAAAGATTATACAAGCACCAATCGCGTTGGCGAGCCTGCTTTGCCGCTGATGCGCAAGATTATTTCCGTGCCTTTGGGTGCCCGTCTGGACTATAGTCTGTCCGATACCCATAAACGCAGTGTTTCCCTGGAGGCATCGGGAGTCCGTTATCCCATCATACCGGCCCAGGAACCAGTAGCCAAGTGCGATGATCCTGCCAGCTTGAAGTTTAGCGTTAACCGCAATTTCTACAATGGCCAAAGGGCCACCTCCGAAGCCACCATCCAGCTTACAGAGCTCGGCATGATGCGCGGCGAACGTCTGGTAGCCCTGGATTTCATCCCGGCGAATTACAACCCCGCCACCAAGAGCCTGGACGTAACACTTGCCACCAATGTTGACATACGCTTTGTCAATGCAGATTACATTGCCACTTCGGAACTGAAGGGCAAAGCCTATTCCCCTGTCTTCGCGTCGGCGATGGCCAGTAGCGTGTGGAATTACCAGGATACCAGAATAAGCCTGATGCGCTACCCGGTGGGCTACGTGATCATCACTCCTGCCAGCTTTATTCCCGCCTTGCAGCCCTTTGTGGATTGGAAAACCCGTGAAGGATATGCTGTATCGGTAAACACTATTGAGAGCATTGGCAATTCCACCACCGCTATCAAGACTTTCATGCAAAATCTCTGGAACAGTGCCACTACCACCAATCCCGCACCCAGCTACTTGCTCATCGTGGGTGACGTAGCCCAGGTAGTGAGCAATAGCGGCACCACTGGTAGCCACCCTACAGATCTGAATTATGTGCGTCTGCAAGGCAACGACTTCATGCCAGAAATGTACTTTGGCCGTTTTTCTGCCACTACACCGGATGAGGTAACCAATCAAGTAAATAAAACTCTCCTGCACGAACAGTACGCCATGCCTGATGATAGCTACCTGCAGAATTCCGTATTGATCGCCGGTATGGATAGCTACTATGCCCAAACCCATGGTAATGGACAGATCAATTACGCTACCCAAAACTACTTTAACACCAGCCATGGTATCGATGCCCATACATATCTCTACCCCACTTCCGGCAGTTCACTCACAGCCATCAGAAATGATGTCTCTGCTGGCGCAGGATACGTGAACTACACTGCCCATGGCGGAGTGACGGATTGGAGCGATCCCAATTTTACCATCTCTCACATCAATCAACTGCAAAACACCAATAAGTACCCAGTAGTAGTAGGGAACTGCTGTCTGACCAGCAAGTTTGATTCTCCCATCTGCTTTGGCGAAGCCTGGCTCAGAGCTACTGATAAAGGTGGTGTCATCTACATCGGTGGCACCAATAGCACTTACTGGGACGAAGACTACTGGTGGGGCGTGGGTGCAAAGGGCAGTGCCACTGGCAACGCTCCAGCCTACAATGCCAATACATTGGGCGTGTATGATGCAGTGTTCCATGATCACCAGGAAGATTTTACCGATTGGGCATACTCTGCCGGCGGCATGGTCGTGATGGGAAACATGGCCGTGGTACAAGGCAACAGCTCTCGCATAAACTACTACTGGGAAATATATACCATCATGGGAGATCCCTCTTTGATGCCCTATATGGGTATTCCGGCTGATAACAACGCAACAATCCCTGAAACCTTGTTCCTGGGTCTGGGAACCATGGAAATCATGGCTGATCCCTACAGTTATGTAGCCTTGTCCATGAATGGTGTGCTGCATGGTGTAGGCTTGGCTGATGAAAACGGGAATCTCACCCTGAATTATACTCCCTTCACCGAACCCGGTATGGCAGATATAGTGATTACCCGTTCCATGCGTCAACCACTTATTTCCCAGATATCCGTGATCCCCAATGAAGGAGCATACGTGACGGTCGGACAGATCGTTCTGGCAGATGACAATGGCATCGCTGAAGCCGGCGAGAGCCTTCCCATCGATCTCACCTTCAGCAATGTTGGTGTGCTGGATGCGCAAAATCTCAGCGTCAGCATCACTACCGATAGCCCCTGGATCTTTGCCAATCAAAGCGAAGCAACGATCAATGACATCGCTTCTGAAACCCAGATCACCGTGGAAGATATCTTTACTTTGAATATCAATCAGGGCACTCCGGATCAGCATGTAGCTACCTTTATCATCACGGTTACCGACGGCACCAATGAATGGAGTTCCACTCGCGCTCTCACCATCAATGCTCCAAATGTGATCATTGCATCCACATCCTTCTTTGATCCAAACAACAACGGCGCTTTTGAGGCTGGTGAATTGATCAACATCACTCTGAATATCCAAAATACCGGCCACATGCCGGTGGAAAGCGGCGCACTGAACCTGATTTTAAATAGTGATCAGGCGAGCTTGCCGTTGAATAGCTTTTTGATTCCCGGTCTGAACATCGGGAACAACCTGCCGCTCAGCTTTGATCTGCAGCTGGCAAGCACTGTAGTAGATGGCTCTGTGGTACCTCTTGGCATAGTCCTGGATATGGGTGCACAGATGATCAACCACAGCGTTATCATTCCCATCGGAGCAGTCGTGGAAGGCTTTGAAAGCGGCGACTTCTCAGCATTCCCCTGGGTAAATAGCAGTTCTTCTCCCTGGACAGTGATCGGAAGTGATGCGGCAGAAGGCACCCACTCCGCCAAGAGCGGAACCATCGGTAACAATGCCAGCACATCACTGCAGATCGTGATGAGTGTTGGGATGGATTCTGAGATCAAGTTTAGCCGCAAGGTGTCCTCCGAGAGTAACTACGACTTCCTGAAGTTCTTCATAGATGATGTCGAAATGGGTTCCTGGAGCGGCAACCGCCCCTGGGGAGAGGAAACTTATAGCGTTAGCGCTGGGACCAGAACCTTCAAATGGACCTACGTGAAAGACGTCAGCCAGAACTCCGGCTCTGACGCAGCATGGATCGATAACATTATCTTCCCGCTATCCGCAGATGGAGATGTGGCCATGTTCTATACTGGAACTCAAAGCCTAGACTATCTGGTGAACCCCAATTCTACGGTCAGCAAGGACATCGTCATCCGCAACCTGGGTACTGCCAATCTGGATGGGCTGATGTCCATCCCGGCTGAGTTCGTTCTCAGCTATATGGGTCAGGAACTTCCCGATGACTATTATTACAGCATCGCACCCAGCGTCACTGCGGTATTCACCATGACCTACGTAGCAGGCAACACTGTTCCGGAACTCAATTCACAGGTGCAAATCACGTCCAATGATCCTGATATGCCTACCTATTCCATCCCCGTGACTCTTACGCCTGTCTCTAATAATGACAATATAAATCCCTTGATTACCTCTCTGACTGGGAACTATCCCAATCCTTTCAATCCCAGCACTTCCATCCGCTTCAGCTTGAAGGATGCAGGGAAAGTAAGGATCCAGATCTACAATCTCAAGGGACAATTGGTGAAGAATCTCATCAATAGTGATCTGCAGTCTGGTAACCATCAGATCGTATGGGATGGCCGTGATGATCGCGGAAACGGCGTTTCCAGCGGTATCTATTTCTATCGCATGGAAAGTGGCGATTACACCCGTACCAATAAGATGATGCTTATGAAATAAATCCCCCCGGCTTGCCCCTCACTTGAGGGGCAGCCTTTGTTTTTGATATATATACATCGGAGCCAATGTGAGCTCCACAAAGCATAAGAAGTGATAATCTATATGAGATACAATGGAGGATATACAATGAAGAAGCTCATTGTGTTACTAAGCCTGTTATGTACTCTCGGCCTTTGGGCAGAGACTGTCGTACTGGGCGAACAAGCGAATCAGATACGCCTGATTAACAGCAGCGAATACTCTTCGCGTATCGAACTGAGCCTCGGATCTTTCGAGCGTGAAGCAGTACAGATCGATGGCCGTACATGGTATTTGCCGACACTCAAGAAAGCTGGCCTCACACTTGAGACCGGATACCCACAAGTTCCTGTTATGGCAGCCAGCGTGATCATCCCTGCCACTGCAGGAATGGTATTGAACATCATACAGAGCGAGTATGTGGATATCCCCATGCCGATCGCTCCTTCCAAGGGAAATCTGACCCGCAATATAGATCCTGCAAGCGTTCCCTATAGCTTTGCGGATTTTTATAACGGAGACGACGCCTATCCCCTCAGCACTGCTTACCTCAGCGAACCATTTATCATGAGGGATTACCGAGGGATCACTGTGCGTTTCCAACCCTTTGAATACTTCCCTGATACGCAGACCACCCGCGTCTATACGAAGCTTGTGGTCGATGTAGTGGCCAACGGTAGCGACTTCACCAATGCAGCCAGCACAAATATGCGCAAAGAAAGCCCTGAGTTTTCTGGAATCTATCAAAGCATGTTCCTGAATTACGCCAGCGCCAAGTACCCAATCCTGAGTGAAGAGGGGCGCATCCTGGTGATCACACACTCCATGTTTAACGACACTATCCTGCCCTGGGTAAATTGGAAACGCCAAATGGGTTACACTGTTGACGTGGTGGACGTTTCGGTTGCCGGCCCCAGCGCCAGCAATATCAAGACCTACATTCAAAATCAATAC
This sequence comes from Candidatus Cloacimonadota bacterium, assembly GCA_017994635.1. Taxonomy (GTDB): domain Bacteria; phylum Cloacimonadota; class Cloacimonadia; order Cloacimonadales; family Cloacimonadaceae; genus UBA5456. The sequence goes on from JAGOKK010000004.1 coordinate 29,622, forward strand.
AATCTAAACGACGGCCTGAAGTACGTCCAGCTTATGGGCGATGCGCCCCAGGTTCCTTCGCTATCCTTTGGCGGTGGTGGCAGCGATCCATCCTATGCCCTTTTGGCCGGTGCTGACAACTATCCGGATATCTTCATCGGCAGATTCTCCGCCCAAAGCGTAGCGGAAATGCAAACCCAGATTCAGCGTTCCGTGTATTACGAACGCGATATGCAAGCTGATGACGATTGGATCATCCGCGCCATGGGCATTGCCTCAAACGAAGGTGGGGGCAGTCAGGGTGATATGGGCGAAAGCGACCAGGCACACATGGAATTGATCCGTACCGACTTGCTGGGTTACGGCTACAGCTCTGTGGACCAAATGTATCAGACAATGGGTGCTACCGCTACTCAGGTTGGGACAAACGTAAACAACGGCCGTGGCTTCATAAACTACGTGGGGCACGGATCCGACAATTCCTGGGTAACTACCGGCTTTAATAGCAATAACGTCAATGCCCTCACAAACGACTTCATGCTCCCCGTGATCGCATCTGTGGCTTGCGTGAATGGGAACTTTGTATCCCAGACCTGCTTTGCCGAAGCCTGGCTGAGAGCTACAAACAATAACAATGGCAATCCCACCGGTGCCACCGTGATGTACGCATCCACGGTAAATCAAGGCTGGAATCCACCCATGAGAGCGCAGGATGAGATCACTGATCTGGTGATTGCTGAAGCTATGACCACAGTTGGTGGCCTTTTCTTCCATGGTTCATCCAAGATGATCGAAGTGTATGGCACCGATGGTGTGGAAGAGTACAAATGCTGGACCATCTTTGGCGATGCGTCGTTGATGATGCGCAGCAAAACCCCCACTCTTATCAGTGCGGAATACAATCCCGTCCTGTTGATCGGGATGAGCAGTCTCCTGGTGCAGACCGAACCCAACGCACGTTTAACTCTATCTGCCAATGATGTGATCTATGGTAAAGCGATCGCTGATGCAGGCGGCACAGCCTTGATCACTCTGGAAGTTTTACCTGATGAGCCGATGGATCTCACGCTTACCATCGCCGCATTTAACAAGGTAACCCACATGGGCATCGTGCAGGTCTTGCCTGCAGATGGCCCCTATCTGATCGTAACCGGTGTGAATGTAAACAGCGGTGTACCTGCCCATTATGGAGAATTGGTTAATGTCCAGATCGACATGGAAAACGTGGGTAATGATCCAGCAGAAATCATCAGTGTGACTATCGAAACAGCCGATCCATACCTCAGCGTGGTTGGCGATCCCGAAGTGATCAGTGTGATTGCTGCCAATGCTACTGGCAGCACCAGCAGCGGGATAAATCTGCAGATTGCAAACAACACCCCTGATCAATGGATAGCTCCTTTCACTGTTCATATCAGCCTTCCTGATGGTGAAGAATTCAGTGCCGACCACAGCCTGGTGATCAATGCTCCTGTATTGGAATGGGGATACTTACAAGTGGATGACAGCCAGGGCGACGGCAATAACCGGATCGATCCCGGTGAAAGCTTCATCCTCGGCATTCCCTTCACAAATATGGGACACTCGATGAGCCCTGACATCCATACAACGCTGATTGTCAATGGCGGTGAGCACCTTATGAATCCCATCGCCAATGATTTCGAAGCTCTGGATGTGAATGGTAGCGCGATCATGCAAAATGAGATAACCCTTTCTTCTCAAGTGACTCCCGGCACCACGATCCAGATCATTGCCATGGCTAGCATGGGAGATTACACTGTCGTAAATACTTACAACGTTATTGTGGGCATTTTACTGGAGAACTTTGAAAACGGTTTTGGTAATTATCCCTGGGCTTTCACCGGTGGTGATTGGACTACCAGTGCCAACGGTTATGGGAGCACCATGGCCGCACAAAGTGCCACCATCGGCAACAATCAGAGCACCAGCATGAACATCACCATGACCAATCCAGTCGATGGCATAGTTTCATTCTGGAAAAAGGTCTCCAGCGAAGTAGGACGCGACTACCTGAAATTCTATATCAACGGTATGCTCAAAAACCAATGGAGCGGTATCGATGAAAACTATTCTCAGGTAAGCTACATGGTAGCTGCTGGGACCAATACCTATCGTTGGGAATATGCCAAGGACAATTCTGTATCCGCCGGTAGTGATTGCGTGTGGATCGACGATGTAGTCTTCCCCGCCGAAAGCTTGAACAGCGGTAGTCCTGTGCTGGAAATAGACCAAACCAACCTTGATTTTGGCAATGCCAATATCGGGGAAGAGCTGGTCCTGCCCCTCATCATTTCAAACACTGGAAACGCCGGCATGATCGGAACCCTGCAAATCCCCGCTCCCTATTCCCTGGATAGCAGTGTTTCCGAAACGGTTAGCTTCATGAATTACACCATCCCCGCGGGCGAGACTCTGGAACTCTCCATCGCTTTCAGGCCGCAGGCTGAAGGTGTGTTTGCCGGATTCCTGATCGTCACTTCAGACGATCCTGATGCTCTGCAGACAAACATCCCCCTGATGGGCAGTGCTACCCCGGTCAGCAACAACGATAATGTGAATCCCGTAGTTACCAGATTGGGCAGCAACTACCCCAATCCCTTCAATCCAAACACCACCCTCAGCTATTCCCTCAAAGAACGCGGTGAGGTAAAGATAGACATCTACAATGTACTGGGTCAGAAAGTAAGAACCCTGGTAAATGGCGTGATGAACGCCGGGACACACTCGGTATCCTGGAACGGTATGGATGATAATCGCCGTCCTGTAGCCAGCGGAGTGTATTTCTACAAGATGCAATCTGGAACATATACCAATACTCGCAAAATGATTCTGATGAAATAGACGATCCCCATTGCCTCATATAGAACCCGGATGTAGTTTCATCCGGGTTTTTCTTTCATCCCGTGATGATGCCCCCCTACTCACCTGAGATCAAGTCAAACCCCTCCTGAACCCTTCCTGAATCCGGTTCAGGAAACCTTTGGGTGGCGTCCTGGTGGCGTACAAGCTGGCAGAGGGGAAGAACTGTAAAACACACTGGGATATGTCTCCCACTCCCCCAGATCAATGGTGGTGCGCAGAAGCAAAGCTGAGTATACTTGCTACAATGCCCCCATTTCCCACACTTACAGCACCAGTATGTAGATATTCCGCAGGCACAGCGTCAGGACTTCTTTCAGTCCATCGGCGCAGAAAGCATTCTGGGCAAACAAAAAAGCGGCGCCTTATGGCACCGCTGAAATGATTTTGGTCAGCTTCTGTTTATTCCTGGGGCAGCCATTCATCCTTGATGGTTGGCTTACGTTCCGGAGCGGGATCATCCACGCTGAAGCTACGATCGGCCAGTACATAGTTCAGCTTGATACCTGCCTTGCCAAAAGACTCTTTTGAGGTAACTACGAAAGAGAAGGTCTCACCATTGTATTCAAGAGTAAAATCCCCCAGATCGGTGGTGGGAAGATTTAGCTGACTGATGTCAAAGGGATACTCACCGAAATCATCGGTTTTCTTAAATTCCTCGGCGGCGTTGATGGCACTCTGCAAAGTCGGCAGCATTGCTTCAAATTTTGTCTGAGCAAGAGCTTCGGCAGCCTTATCCATTTTAAGCTGGCGCATGCCAAAAAAGAACACAAAGATCAGGCCCACCAAGAGCAGAATCATAATCAACTCCACAAGGCTGACCTTGTTTGGATCGGCAAGCCCGTTTACCTGGCTTGTCTTGGTTGCAGCAGTATTTGTAGTATCAGACATTATATTCTCCCAAGCGTATTCATCTTTGCCTCCACTATTTTTCAGCTTTCCTTTTTTGTCAAAGCTTTTTTTCCATAGTGTAGTGCATAGGTCACCAAGCTGATTGGAGCCTGGACAGAAAGCTATCCAGGAGTACAGGTCTTGATTTGGCCAGCTTACTTGATTTTCAATGCTTTATGTATGAAGCTGTGTCCGTTCTCTCTCACCGATAACAGGTATATTCCCGAAGCACAATCCCTGCCTGTACCATCTTTACCATCCCATACTAACTCTTGCTGTCCTTTGGCCAGTGATGTGTAGCTACGGCTGATTACCCTTTGTCCCTTCAAGTTATAGACCGTTAGTTCCAAGGGACCCGAGCCCAATTTCTCGAAACGCAGCGACAGGGCAGACCTGAAGGGATTGGGATAGGCGAGGGCTTTCGATACTGCAGGAACAATGGGATCCACAGTGCTGACCGGCAAACCATTTTCATTGTAGAGATAGAGTTTTATACCTCCGAACCACTTGGTATTATCCGAATCTACATATATGACACTAATAACATTTTCCAGAGGTGAATTGGTGGCATCGAAAGTGCACCACTGGGTTCCGTCAAAGCAGTGCAGATTGCGTTCATGCGCTGTCGCCACCCATACTACATTACTGTGATCCACAGCCACAGCTGTAAAATGGGAGCTATCCCAAGGAAAATCACTGGGAGTATAGTGAGTCCAAACCCCATTGGCATAGTGGGAGAGTTCGCCATGAGCCACCCATACATCTCCAGAGGGGCCAAAAGCGATATCACTCGTACCAATGATTTCGCTAAAGACATTGAATACACCGTTTTGATAGTACAACAAACCGTTGCTGCATCCCAGCCATACTGTACCTTCACCATCCACCTTGATCACTTCCGTGTTCCCGGGATCCATGCCCGCCTCGGCTGCAGTAAGAGGATTCCATACTCCATCGCAATAGCGGGATACACCTGATCCATTACCAATCCAAACCTCATCACCCACTGCACATATAGTCTTTACCCAACCACCACCAATGCCGGTCTGACTGGCAGAATACTCTTCATATCCTGAGGGGCTCCATTTGAGGAGCTGGATGCAGCCTCCGATCCAGAGATTCAATTGTGAATCCTGCGCCATCGACCACACATGATCACAAGCCATGGGTATATTGTACATACCATAGCATTCGATTCCGCCTTCATTGTCTATGGAGAGGATACCTCCAGTACCCTTCTCCTCGCTCGTAGCCAACCAAAGTTTATCATCAAAGCCACGGAAGACTTTCTGAACATAGGGACTTGGCAAAGGCATGGCGCAAACTGGATATGGCGTGGCATTACCTGCTTCCAAGCATACTAGGGACTGAGGAGAATATGTGTCAAACATGCTCAGCCATACTCTGCCCTCAGGATCCACTTCCACACTCATGAATCCGAGGTTATAGTCCGCTATATCGTCATTGGAATAATGCTCTACAATCCCCCAATTGGGTATATGCAGTAAATTGTCCCATTCAGTCAGCCATACACCTCCAAAGGGATCTGCCCAAATAGAGGTGTAGCCGTCCAGATCATACCCCTGATACGCGGTTTCATTCCACCAGAGGGCACCTACGTTTCTCATCACCCCTGTATCGTGGAGAAACCATACGCCGCCATTTGTATCGCATGCAATACTATTGATGCTTGGAAGAGTCGGAAGGCCGGGTTGCTGAGATAAGAGAAACCACTGGGTGCCATCGAAGTGGTACACTTGATAGGGGACACATAACCATACTCCACCGTTCATATCGGCGTCAAAATCGATAAAATCGTAGGTATAAGGTAAGGTGGAATTGGCTGATGTGTAAGCATTCCACTGTCCCGCTGAGTAACTTGCCACTCCGGATTCTGTGGCAATCCACATGGTGCCGGCAGAATCTTTCACTATCCTTCTGACTACGATATCTGACAAACCGATATCCTCTACAGAAAAGAGATGCCAACACTCACCGTCGAACCGCATCAGACCGCCATATCCCCCTGCCCAGATCTGACCCTGGTCATCTTCGCAAACGCTAAGAAACCAGTCGATTGATATGGGGGTATTTTGCTTTGAATACTGAGTGCGGACGTCGTGCGTGGTATCCCAGCACATTAGCCCTGCATCTGAAGCCACCCAGATCTCGCTGCCCACACAACAAATCTCATCTGGATAATAACCGGAGTAAGAGTGTACCTGCCAGTTCTCTCGCTGAGCATAAAGCATGAGGGAGAAAAGACACAACGAACAGACAAAGAATAAACGATTCATGGTAACTCCTTTTGAAGATTACAGAATTCACCTGCTTGTGACGCGCAATTATTGCTCCATATCTTTACTTATTGTTGAGATGCTGATAACTCTCGCCTACCGCAAGAGACAGGCAAGAGAAAGCAATACTTCATTGCGCAGATGAGCACTCTATGATGAAGATACAAGGCGCTGTTTCCAGCGCCTTGTCGTGGTTGATATACGATTATCTATTCCATCAGCAACATCTTGCGGGTGGAGCTGTAGTCACCGGCGGAGAAGCGATAGAAGTACAATCCGCTGGAAGTAGCTCTGCCCTTATCGTCTCGGCCGTTCCAGACCACGCTATGGTGTCCGCTGGCCTTCCACTCGTTGATCAGAGTACGTACCTTTTGACCCCGAGCGTTGTAGATATCCAGTTTTACTGGACAGGGCAGTAGGATGTCATACAATATAGTGGTACTGGGGTTGAATGGATTGGGTATGTTTCCCTTCAGGGTAGTCGCCACTACAGGGTTTAGATCGTCTTCATTGGACGTGGGTATCAGAACAAAGTTCATAGTGATGTTCTGGTTTGGAATCACATTGATCTGATTCATTACCAGGGGATTGAACCCGGGCGCAGTAGCGGTTACATCATGAAGTCCCGCAGGTAGATACAGGCTGTAAGCACCTGCGTTGTTTGTAGTAGCGCTGTAATCTCCGCTGGAAACGGTAGCTCCGGCAATACCCTGGTTGTTGGAACGTCTTACAAAACCAACAATGGTTCCATATAGCTGTTCCCTCACCACGGGGTTAGAAAACGCGGGAGCAGAATTGACACCAGCCGTGTAAACAGCAGTGACAGCCCAACGATAAGTGCCATTGGGTAAATCGGTCCAACTCTCATCGATAGCTTCGGGGATTGTGATCATATCGCCGTTGATCAGAGTCCATAATGCTTGATTTGCCTCCTGTCCTGCGAGCAGACGATGCACATTATATCCGGTCAGCACTCTCTGATCCAAGGCTCTTGATCTGCCTGTCCCCCGTTTGGGCAGGCATTGTTCTTCGCGCATCCAGCCGTTTGCCATCGCGCGCGAAGGTTGATCCGGAGTACGGCTGATAGAGGATAAACCGGGAATGAATGAGCGGGAACGATTCTGGATGGGGCCATCAAAGCTAACGCTGGTCAGGGCATTACCAATATAGACATTATCGACAAACCAATGGTACCACAAACCGTCGTTGGAAGGAGGATCATCAGCATGCATGGCCAGGGAAATTTCAATGCCGGCATAAGCACTCAGATCCACTGTGATGGAAGAATCGTAGTAATTCCATCCTCCAGTTTGGGTAGAGGCATCCCATAAGGTGGTCCAGGTATTGCCAGCGTCACTGCTCGCTTTGATCAGGTAGTGATCATTGTTCTCACTACCCAGAAATACGTAGCTGTCAAATGTGATGTATGCCTCGGAAGGGCAGTTGAAGGACGGAGTGATCAGCCATTCATCCTGATGGTTGTAATCCCACCAAAGCCCGGCCTGACTGCTGCCATCGGGTGGTGACACTGGCTCTCCACCGATCGAAATGGTACCAAATCTGCACCAGGTGGGATAAACGCCGACGCTATTCACAGGACCGTTGTTTGTAACTATCCGCTGCCAGTTTAAAGGAGGAAACTCTGGTGCCTCGAAGCTTTCTGTAATCTCAATCGCTGTGGGATCGGGAACTTCCCAGCTCAGGTTTATCGCATCGTAGGTATCATTTAGCTGAGCCAGCACATTGTGCGGAGCGTAGGCAATTTCGTTCATCGTGATGATGCCCATACTGTAGTTTACCGCGGCCACTTCGATGATGCCGGTTAGGTTTGAATATCCAGGACAAATGATGGTGTATTCATAGCTCTGATTGGCATACACCGCGGGGATGGTGAAAGATCCTGTAGCCGTGCTATTCACAGTGTAGTCCTGATAACCACTAAGATGGATCATCGCACCGGCCAGAGCGCTTCCGGTATCGGAAGCCACTATCGAACCACTAACTGTAACGGTTGGCATAGGTAGCAAGTTCACATTCAGTGTTACCGTCACGTCTTCCGGGATGCTCACATTATGCGTCTGGCCGATATAGCCATAATGAGAGAAGTTCACGGTATAATCGTCAGCGATAATGTTGATAATGCCGTATTCACCGGTAGCGTTTGTAGTAGTGTGATATCCACCGCTGGTGAAATCCACATTCACATCGGCCAAAGCCTGGCTATTTTCGCCAGTGACCACTCCCTGAATATGCCCCACTCCGCCAGGTATGACAAAGAATGAGGTTTTGGGGAAGGTGCCCGTGGCATTACCGTTTGGAGGCGAGGCCGGATCGAAATCTGTACCATCAGAAAACACGTTTATGGATCGGAGAGCAGTGCCCGTCTGAGTCTTGAAGCGATCCTGATAACTGTAGTATTGAGTATCCATGGGGCGTTCCACCATCACCACCAGATTCCCGCCGTCAAGGTAGAAGAAAGGCTGAGCAAAGGGGATGTGGATCACGTTCTCTCCGCTTGGGAAATCCACCAGGCCACTGAACACAGGGGTAAGCTCTGTGGATGGGATATAGCCCGCACTAAGGTCCTGAAGAGTAGTGGTTCCCATCCAGATATTCACCGGCATCTGAGACAGAGTACTCACAAAGTTGTTGTGGAATCCCAAGCCCATGATCATCCCCAGAGTATTGCTCAGGTCTGCAGGATAATATATACACTCATACAGCGAGTTCATATAGAACATGTCCATGGGAATTCTACCCAGTTCATTTCCCTCACCGACGGTGATCATGTACACTCCTTCGGGCTGCACTGTTACGTTGAAATGGGGACCTTCATCATTTTGGGGATTCTGATCTCCGGCGAGGATCACTTTGGCATAGATGAAGGATGGACCCTCCGCTGTGGGTGACCAGATGATGTCATGAGGCAAAGCTTGACCGGGAGTTATCGGAGCCCCGACAATGGATGCTAATTCCTGGTTTTGAGCGCCATACAGCTTGATCTGATAATCGGTCTGCGGCAAGCTCCCCCAGTTAAACACTGTAACCTGATAGGTATTTGGATAGTTCACTGTAGGCGTGGAATTACCAGTAATCGCCAATACCGCCAGATCGTTTAGCGGGTTCACTTCCAGCATCACGTTATCCAGCATGATCCTTTGATAGGTGCTGGTATTACCATGCCTGAAGGCAATGTTCTTGCCGGGACCTGTGTAAGCGCCTAAACTGACCACATACTCTGTCCATGTACTTGCAAGAGTGATGCTTTGGATCAAGGTGAAGGATCCGGGATCCGCTGGATTGGTCATCACTCCTACATCCACAGTGGTGCCTGTGGAATAGGTCATCCCGGAGAATTTGGTTCGAGTGGTATTGGTTTGAATATCGTTGGCATAAGGTGGAGCAATCAGAATCAGTGGCTGATCGGTGCTGGATTCATTGTATATGAACGCGTGATTGGGCGCCGATACAGCTTCTGAAGCATCGGTGCCGATGCTGCCCGTGGCTCCGGTACCGATGATCGTACTCCATTGCACAGGCAATGCAGGTTGCGTTACAGTGTCGAAGTTTTGCAGATATGGCAACGAGACAATCGTAGGATCAATGCAATCTCCCCCAAAAGTCAAGGTGTGGGCGGTTCTATCCGTACGCATACCAATCCTGCGAGTAACATTCTGATCGTCTGTGATGGTGATCACCGCGTTATGCTCACCCACAGCGGTGGGATTGTAACGCACTGTGAACGTGATCACTTGACCGGTAGCCAGCGCTGTCGGCAAAGTAGGCAGACCCAGCATGGAGATATGGGGTGTGTCACTGATGCTGATAGAGTTTATACCCAGGGTCCCCCCACCCACATTCATCACTCTTACTTGTTTATCATGCACCGAGTTCAGCAGCACTGTCCCATAATCCCAGGTGGCAGGAACCGCAAGAAACACTGGATCATCAGAGAGCGGCGTCATATGGAAAGTGATCATGGGATATACACTAATCGGATTCACACCTGTTGGGGGCGCTGCAGGATTGTAATCGGTACCGTCGGCATACACATTCAAGCTCCTGAGTTGAGTCCCGGTTTGTGAACGGAAGCGATCATCGGAACTGTAATACGTTACATCCATGGGGCGCTCCATCAGCAAAACCAGGTTTCCTCCGGCGTAAGTGACTGGTGTTTGCAGGGGGAATGTGATGGTGTTTTCCCCCGCAGGGAAGTTCACATTACCGTCGAAGACCAGAGTTAATTCTGTGGATGGTATCCATCCAGTAGAAAGATCGTCTTGAGTGGTGCTCCCCAACCAGATCCTTGCTGGCATATTGGGAAGATTTGTCACGAAGTTATTGTATATGCTCACGCTGGTGATGCTGCCAAAAGCCATCATCTCATCGGGGTAGTACAGGGTTTCAAACAAGCTGTTGCGATAGAAGAAATCCATCGGGATGCGGTTCAATTGATCGCCGCTTCCGATAGTCGTAGCCATGATGTTCTCCGGAAACACCGTTAGGTTTATGGGCGCACATTGGTCGTTCAGAGCGTTTTGATCTCCGGCAAGGATCACTTTGGCATACATAGCCAGGGGGCCCTCCACCGTAGGAGTCCAATCAATCGGGACTTCTATTATCTCATCGGGAGCCACGCTCAAACCAGGGGCTGTGGCTAGCTCCACATCGTTGGAGGCATTATGCAGCGCAACCTGGTAAACGTTTTGGGTCAGGCTGCCGCGGTTTATGATGCGCACATTATATGTGCTGTTATTATTCACTGAAGGGGTGGTGTTCCCGCTCAAGCTCAGCACTGCCAGGTCATTCTCTGGTGATATCTCCAGCATCACAGTATCCAGATAGTTCGTTATATACGAGTTTGTCTGCGTATGCTTGAAGGCGATGAATCGGCCCGTACCGGTATAGGCGGAAAAATTAAGGATATACTCTGCAAAACTCGAGCTGAGGGAGACTGTATGCACAGGGATGAAGCTCGTGGCATCGGATGGACTGGTCATAACCCCCACGATCAAATCTGAAACCATGTTTGATGAACGGGCAAAAAAGCTGACCCGAGTATTTGTAATATCTATGCTATCATCCAGAGGAGGCGCAATGATGAAAAGATTAGCCGCAGTATCCTCTGAGTTATACATCTCCACAGCGTTCTGAGCTGAGTGATATGTGGAATTCTGTGTCCTTACATAGGCCCATTGTGAGGTAGTATTTACCAGTTTGGACCAATCCAGAGGAATGGCAGGGACATCCACTGTGTCAAAGTTTTGGACGTAGGGCAAGCTATAGATGTAAGGATCCATGCAAGAACCAGTGATGTTTACGGAGTGCGTAAGCCGGGTGGTATCATCCACCACGGTCAGTACTGCGGTGTGATTTCCTGCTGCAGTGGGAGCATACTGCACGGTGAGGGGAATGTATTGCCCGGTAGTGAGGCTAATCGGTAGAGCAGGAGGGTTGGTGATTGTGAAGAATGGACTGCCGCTAAGACTCACCGAACTTACCATCGCAGTGCCCCCACCTCCATTCATGATGCTCATATTGCGGGTTACACTCTGATCCATCAAGGTCTGAGGGAAGTCGAGTGGATCCGGGGTTACCATCACGATGGGATCATCCGAAAGTGGAGTCATGTGGATGGAAGTCTTCGGGAAACCAAGACTGGCCGTGACCCCAGTGGGAGGATTTGCCGGATCAAACTCCGAGGAATCGCTTTGTGAGCGCAAGGATCTAAGCTGTGCGCCGTTCTGACACTGAAACACATTGTTGGAATCAAACCAGGTCGTATCAAAGGGTCTGTTTACCAGCACCACCAGATTGCCGCCGGCATACGTAAATGGAGTGGACAGCGGGATCAGGATGTTGTTTGCACCGATGGGGAAGTTTACCGTGGAATCAAAGACCAAAGTGAGGTCGGTAGAGGGGATCCACCCCCCGCTCAGATCATTATCAGCCGTGGTGCCCATCCAAATCTTCACCGGCTTGTTGGGTAGATCTGTTACGAAATTGTTGTAGAAAGTAAGGGCAGAGATGGTGCCGAACATGTTGATTTCCTGGGGGTAATATATGGTCTCAAAGAGGCTGTTTCGCCAATACATATCCACCGGCATGCGGTCCATCATACTGCCGTCACCGATGGTGATCACGGCAAGTCCCTCCGGCATCACAGTGACAGAAAATGGCTGTGTGATATCGTTTTGCGGGTTTTGATCACCTGGGAGCACCACTTTCCCTCGTAACTGAACCGGACCCTCAACGGTGGGTGTCCAGGACAAGGGGAAGACATGAGTGGCTCCCGCTGCCAGGGCCACTCCCGTCGCCGAGGCCAATACGCTGTTTGCCGCATCTATCAATTGCACAGTATAGGCGCTTTGTGCTGAAGTTCCCCGGTTGCGGACGGTAACGTTGTAGGTGGTGGCGGAGTTCACCGAAGGAGTAGTGTTTCCCGTTACGGAAACGGCCGCCATATCGTTTGGTTGTGCAACGCTGGGGATAAACTCATATACCACTCCCTCACCGGGGTATTCTGTAATGGAATTGTTCGAGTTTGTATCTGAATACAGAGCCGGAGTACCCGGAGTGATGCTATAAAACCAGCCCGATCCTCCCGGGGTCATATTGATGCCAATAGAAGCCGAAGGATTGTCGTTCGTACCCGTCATGGGTCCGTAGCAGAATTGGATCTTACCGCCCTCGTGCAGTTTTACCTGCATATTGATCGATGTATCACCGGAATAGTTCCAGCGCATATTGTTGTACTGCACGGTAAAGACGCGATTGGGGGCGCTCCCGGAAAGCAGAGTTTCAGCAGTGCCTCCAGTCAGGGAAGTATCGTCCCAGAGAATTGCCAACACCTGCAGCCATTCGGTAGAGGCAAGATCGTTGGAGAGATTGGAATGGGAAAATGTATTACCAAGCCCCACCCAACCGTTTGAAGAAACCATGATGTTCTCCACATTGGCATCACCGTAAGGGAAGGGAAAACCAATGGCAATGGCTGGCGACAATACATCATCCGATATCAATTCCGGAATCTGGGTGCCGGTTATCGAAGTGTAGGTAGCTGTGGTGGAACTGAAGGAGTAGTACTCCGACATATCCGCAAAGATTAAAAAACAAAGGGTCAGCAGGGCCATTATCAGGCATAGCTTTTTCATCGTTGTCTCCTTATATCTTGCCTTGTTTATTACAATTAAGTACGTGAGTATCCAGAAAGCGCTATCGCTTGGCGAGATAAAACCAAGCTCGTCGCAAGCATTTTGGATCCGCTCTATTCTGTAAAGTGTTATTTGGGGCAAATCGTGATTGTTAGTACCCCATGATTGACGATAATCCACAAAGGAGCTTATGGGACGGATCGTCCTTTTTGGAAGTCGAACCTGCACAAGAGTGGATTGGTATGATAGTATGCGCTATGTAACGATGATGCAGTATCTGCCAGGATGCGATACTTGGTGCTTGGAGCTTAGTTGACTTTTTATCTTTAGAGATTCACTTCCACCCACACGCCTAGGGAGAAGATGCGAGAGCCGTCATCGCGTTTGCGATCGGTGGTAATCTCGTAGCTGGAAGTAAGGCCACCGCGTATGTTTTGATCGAACTGATATGTGGCGCCGGGAGTAAAGGCCAGGCGTGAATTGGAACGATCCACTTGTGAGTTTTCCCTGCCTTTGGTTACATCCTCGCTATTCTCGTAATTGATGCCCATTGAGGCGGAAAGCTGGTTTTTGATGTGGATTTTCTTGCCGGTGAAGGGGATGGTAAAGCCACGTCCCTGCGTAAAGCTATAAGACAAATTCCCATTCAGAGATTGCGTATCACTGGTCTTCACGATGTCGTATGTATCCATATCCGAGGTATTGGTGGTGTGGGACATAGAAAAGCTGAGGTTGGTGGAGAGCTTTTGCATGATATTACCAGTGAAGCCGATCAAGGGTGACATGGAGATGGTTACCGATTCCTGTTTGGGTTTCACCCAGTCGATATCCCCACTGGCCCTGGTGGTGTATTGGAAACCGGTATTGAGTCGCGCTCCTTGCAGGAAACGGGAGATCCCCAGCCAGGGTTCCCAGTTCATCAGGCTTAGAGTGAAATCGGGGAAGGTGGTGGCTGTATTTTGCTGGCTGGCAGTGGAATAGCGGCGGTTGAAACTATGGGCAAAATTGAGCGTACTGTCCAGGTTGCGGCCTAGGAAAAGGCCCGATGATAGAGTGATCGTATTATCATTGCCGATGGCATCCAAAAAGTCTCGCTCCACGGTATGTGGCATACCGATCTGAAAACTGAAGGGCGGCAGATTGCTCTTGCGAGTATAATTCATCGTATAGCTATTTTGATAGGAGGCTGTGATGTTCTTGATCCTGGCCATATATTCCACGAGGAGGAGCACAGGATTGATGCCCGGTTTCTTCTCTTCCTTTCGGGTAGAATCAGCCGGAGTCTTCTCATCAGGATTCAGCAACTCAGTTTCTGAGGGCATTTCCATGAAGCCGCCGGAATCCTCTTTGAGTTCCTCTTCCGTTTTTCCCTCATATTCTTTCAAATCTTCGTCGGTGCTGGCTTCATACTCCCCATCTTTGGGCTCTTCGGCATCCTTCTGCTTTTCTTCGTCCAGCCTTTTTTGTTCTTCTTCTTTTCGTTTCTGTTCTTCCAGTTTCTTTTGTTCCAGTTCCTTTAGTTTCTGCTCTTCACGTTTTTTATTATCTTCCTCTATCCGATCCAGCTTTTTTTGCTCTTCAGGACTCAGCTCTGGCTCTTTGAGATCCCCATCGGACATATAATCCCTATCTTCCTTAAAATCAGGATCTTTGGGTCTTACAGAGTCGCCCCGCTTACTTCGCATCTTGCTAGCCCAGGCCGTAAGAATGGTGGAGTTTTGCAGGGATACATTGGCCCTAATGCTGCGATTGCTGTTGCCATCCCTTTGGAAAACCTCCACTTGGGTCCCTTCTTGAGTTTCATAGTACTTGCGCATCATATCCGTGAAGCGAGCGGTGACGGCAGAGGATACCTGCATCACCCGGGGCAGATAGTTCGGCGAATAGTTTAGGCCAAAGTCTTGCACAAATTCGGTCTGCTTACCGATATTGATATCCTGGAAATAGACTTTTTGAAGGAGGTCACGTTTCGTATTGTAGCGTGCAGAGAGGCTTAAATCGCTGGTGATGGGCCAGGTGGCATTGTTATCGCTGGTGAAGAGCTTGGTTTCCACGATCTGAGTGCGTCTGTGCCAGTCATACACTCCCTCGCGGAGTTCCCAATTCCAGCTTTGAGGTCGGTTATTACTTAGGGTAAAGCTATTACTAAACGAACTGGGGAAAAAGCCCAAGCGATAGTTACCCAGGATGGGGAAGCTCACTTTATCACTGGCAAAATTGAGGTTGTAACCCATGGTACCGCGCCAGGAAGTAGTGCTATCGATAGTGGTAGCTGAATGGTTTTCCCGCTTTTCCATATTTCCAGAGAGGGTTAGCTTGCCCAGACTGTACAGTAGTATCTTGTTTGTGGTTTGATTCCGCATGGAATAGCCGAAATCAGCATAATACACTTGAGTTTCGGTACGTTCTCGCTCGCGATCTTCCGGATTGGGCAGATTGTCGATCAGCAGATCCGAATTAGCGCGATATCTAGGCGAACCACTGGTGGTTTCTCGGCGCAAGGTGACCGGGATATCCAGCCCCCAGGAATTGGGAAAGAACTTGTTTACAAAAACCTTATTGGTTATCCGGAAGCTTTCGGTGCTGGTAAAGCTGTTCTGACGTCCGCGCTGGATTACGGGATTGAAGTTCTCACTCTTGGATTCATACTCCATATCCACCGTGGCCAGATCCGCGAGCTTTGTATTCAGACTTATTCTTTGTGCGATGCCCACTTCCTGATATGGATTGGTTACCCTCATGTCGTTAAAGAAGACCGTCCCGCTATATGGAGCGTTTTGGGTGTCGGTGCGGGGATTCTTGACTCCCAGATAGAGTTCTCTTATGGCGGTCAGGGTAGGCCTGCCGCGGTAGAAATAGGTAGTGTCACCCACGATCAAGGTATCGGAACTGGCATTTGTATCCAATTCCTTGAGGGCAGTGATATCCTGTAGATCAAACGAAAGTTCAGACCACGAGTTTTGGTCCATCTTGCTCATGTAAGCAACTACGGGGACCTTTTTGCTGACCTCATAGTAGTTTAGCGAATCAGCTCCAATGCGGAAGAATACCTCCAGGTCATGAGCAAAAGCGCCAGGCATTGCCTCGGGATACACCCAATAACGCAGACCTTCATAAGCCAATAGATTGTATGAATCCAGCATCCGCTGGCGCAGAACCACCTGGTGTGAGCTTTGCAGATTGGCGATATCCAGAGACAGCGCAGATTCGTTTGATTCACGCTTTTCTTCGATGTAAACTGTGCCGGGGGGCGAGGTGTAATGATTTGAATTCTTCTGATTATTCACAATCCCCGTAAGGTAACTGGTGTTATATGCAGCCAATTCAGATTCATTGAGTATTCTGCCACCAGCGTCACGCACGAAGAAATCCTGCCATTTATTGCCTATCACTGAGGCATCTGCGATATAGACCCGGGCTGGAGAATCACACTGCAGCCAGATGCGGGCATATGAGATCTTTTCCAGGCTGGGCGGTGCCCCAGTCTGATAGCTGTTTACGATCGTGAAAGCTTCAGGATCGCTAAGTGGTATGCGGTAAAGCACCCAACCGTCATGGTTTTGCCCTGTGGTATCGGCCAGAGAGATACTGTAGCTAAAGTATCGGTCCAGATTGTCGAGAACACCGTCTGCATCCAGATCCTCGGTATCCAACACGCGGTTACCTTCAGAACCATTGATATCGGGGTAATCGCCATAAGCGTCCATTTGAGTGCCAGCCAGATCAAAGGGATCGTGCCCCGGTTCGCCATGGACAATGCCATCCAGACCGATATCCTCATCCAGAGTAAGAACGCCGTCCTGATTTGCATCCTCGGTATCGGGTACACCGGGTCTGCCATATTCTGTGTAGAAATCCTCGTTTATATCCCCCAAATCCACTGTGAGGGTTACGTTCGGTCTATCTTCGTTTTGGGGTTTGTCCACCTTTACCAATAGTTCGATATACTTCTTCTCTGAAAAATCAAGCTGATTGCCCAGATACTTCATCACCCCGCTCCAGCTTTGCACTCCGCTTCCTGGCATATACAGCGTACTGGGCCAATGCCTTAGCGCGAGTACGGTGGCGGTCTCGCGTCGTTCGCGCTCAGTGAGGGTGGCCGGGTCTTCGATCTGTTCGCGGCGAATGTTTTTGGGATTGTACCAATTCATTCTTCCCTTGGCCAGGGCAGTACCATAGGGTTTGCTACCCAGTACCCAGGTGGAAATGGTTACTCCTAGAGGATACGAATCCATGATGGCTTCCATGTCGTCCACATAGGATACCTTACGCTTGGAATCTGCATCGCCATAGATATTGGGGATAGTATAGGCTACTTCTCCGGAGAGAGATATCTCGCTGGCTTTGGTGGTGGAGATCAGCGGCAGGGCATCGATCCAGCGAGTGATGAAGGCTGGTTTGAAGCCAATGGTGCCGTCAAGGTTCGCCAGCCACATTTGGATGTTTTCGTTGCCAATGCGGGGACGCTTGTCAGAAACCGTTTCAGAACGATAGATCAGGGTGCCACCGAGTTTGGCGAAGTCAGTAAACTGCCAATCTGCTCGCATCCCCGCCAGGGTTTTTCGGGTTACATCAAACATCGAGCGATTCTCATAATCGATCTCGATCTTGGCGTCGGGATCCTTGCCTGCAGCAGTGAGGAATGTGATGCGGCCAAAATCGTAATCCACCAGGTAATCTACGTTCTCTTTTTGATCGATGCCGTTTACCCTTACGCGCACGCTACCCTTCAGGATGCCACTTTGGGAGAGTTCAATGGCTTCGCGGCCAATTTTCCCTTTTACAGATAAGTAAAACTTCAGATTCTGATAGTTTACGGCTTCGTGTTCCTTTTCATAGATCTCCACTTCGCCAAGAGGACGGAAAGGTTCCAGAAAAGGAAACACCACCAGGCCGGAGGATAGCTTTACTGTGGCGTCATCGCCATTGATAATGCCATCTCCGCTACTGTCCAGGCGCAGATAATCCGTATAAGTGATCATCCCCCCCACACTCAAAGAATCGGGAAGATTGTAATTTCTGGTGTTATCAGAGTTTAGAGTATATATATCCAGCAAAAAGCCTTCGCTCTTGACATTGGTTTTGTTCATGTTGTACACGTTGCGCATCTGGTATCGCCAAACGTTATCAGGATCGTCCGAATCCGGTTCCTGATTCTTCTTGCGAATCACGAAGGGATAGATCATCTCGTTATCCGGAAGTTCGTGTTCCACTTCATAATCCGCGGAGTATACCATGCTGCCATCGCGGCGTTCGTAGATCACAGCCAGAGTGGCCTGACGATTCAGGGTCTTCAATACAGTAATGAAGCCGGCGTCATAGTCCGTAATGTAATCCGTGCCTTCCACGAGTTTCTCATAGCGAGGAACATAGGACGTGTAGCTATTTACCCAGACGGTATCGCCAATTGCCAGGGGTTGGTCATTGGTAGTGATGGCATCATCGTAATACAGATTCATGCTACCATATTCGGGGAGTAGGTTCGCATTTTTGATAATCCAGGAGCCATCAGGGGCAGTCTTCACAGCATTATCGATCCATCCGCTGGGGTTACTCCCGATATCCGCTTCACTATATAGATCGTACAAAGAAGTGGGATCGGCCAGGAAATACATGGTGCGGGGAGCGTAATCCCTGCTGCGGAATACCACGCTGTCAGCCTGGGATTGCCCTACGTAGGACATTGTATTTTTCTGTCCCTCTTCCTTGGAAGCTATCACCGAGAGATCCAGATCGCCATATTTGAACTTGCTGGTTATCCCGAAAAGTCCCTGTGAACTGGTACTATAGCTGATGTACTTGCTGCCGGTCAGGCTCAATGTGATGTTACCGGCTTCCACGCTCTGGACTACCTCATCTTCATCGCCAGTGTATCTGATATTTACATTGTTAGGATCAAAAAGCTGATCATCCTGATTGGAATTGTATTTCAGGTTTACAGCGATCTTTTCACCAATCGTTCCCGTTAGTCGCAGGTTCGTCTCCTGCTCCATCTTGATATCCAGAGTGCTGCGGTTTTCAGTTTCATAGATGGGGATCTGTTTACGTTTGGTGCTGCTAACTTGCATGCTGATCTTTTGAGTGCCGTCCAGATTCAACCTGCCTGCCTTGTTACCCAATACACGCTGCACAGCCTTGGGGATGGCGATGGCAGGCAGATCCAGCACGAATTCACCGATGAGGCCTCCGGTACTTACTTCTGTGCTCTGCGTTACCTGTTTTACGTTTGTATTCAGCGACTTACGAAATGAATGCGCCCGCATGTTGGCCAGATAGGCATCAAAGGAAAGCGGAATATCCGGGATCAGTTTCTGCCCTGCTAGTATGGTGGAGATGATTACCTGTTGTTTCTCAAAATCCACTTTCTCGGTGCGCTCAATGGCCATGGAGGGGATCTCGTATGGCTTATTGCGATATACGTTTAGCCCCTTATCCAGCTTATAAATATCCGCCTTATTGTTGATGAGGGGATAGTAACCCGGAAGATACAGCCTGGGCTCGAAAGTGTTGGCCAGAATGGCCAGAGGAATCAGGCAGAGCAGGATAAGGATCCGGATTTTCATGAAGCGTTGTTTTCCTGCTCGATGAGACGCATCAGAGCAAGGTAAAATCCTTTTAGTGTATGCTGAGCATCATGGATGTAAGAATTCGGCATGAGGGGTTGAATCACTCCAGCCAATCCTCCCGTGAGGATCACCTGGTAGGGCCCCCACTGAGCGTAGCCTTCAGATATCTGGTCTATAAAGGCATGGATCATTAGCGCATGTCCGCGCACAATACCGCTTAGCATCGCGTCATGTGTGTTATTCCCCAGGATACACCCGGGGGCTTCCAGATTGATTTTAGACAATTGGGCTGCCTTCTCAAATAGATGCGCCGCCGCGGTCTTCATACCCGGTGCGATTACCACTCCGGCGTATAGACCGGACCCGTTGATGAGCTGAATAGTGGTGGCTGTGCCGAGATCCACCACGAGAGAACTACCCTGATAGAGCTGCCAGGCAGCAAAGGCGTTTGCCACCAAATCCGCGCCCACAACGGAGGGATTCTCGATCAAATAGCCAAGCCCCAAAGGCGAAAGACCATTGATCTCATACAGCCTGGCGGGGCTGTACCGGGCAAACATTTGCTTTAGTACCACACTCATGAGGGGCACCACTGAGCCCAAGGCTACAAACGGGATGGAGCAATAATGCGGCAGCGCGGTGAGGAATTGCTGATGAAGCGACTCCACACTGCAATCAGTATCCGTTACCAGGCGACATAAATCTTTCACTTCGCCGGAATAGAACACTGCGCACACTATATTGGTATTGCCGATATCCACGATCAGGACAGGGCTCTTTTCCGCACTAAATGGCATAGTTCCTGCTCAATTTTAGATTTTGTGAATACAAAAATAAATATGGGTTTGTAACCGCTTACTAAAATGCCAAGGTCGGTAAATATGTCAATGGAATTATCAATACTTCTCAATCCTGATCCGACAGCGATGATCTGACATTTGCCCTTGGCACCGGTTAAGTCTTCAAATAGAGTGCCTGCGCTTGCGCTTCTATTCATCTGCTATCATTACACTTAGACATGTATTCACTCAGAGATCACAGGTGGAGTCAATGCATTGTTGATACTTGGCTACATGCAGCATCTACTCCGCGTATCTTGCCCCCTCTGATGACATGAACTCCACTCATAGGCCACCTGAACCCCACCCGAACTGGATTCAGGAGGAGTTCAAGAAGGGTTCGGGTGGCGTTCCTGCTGAAAGTGGGCACCACTCAACCCTGATGTAGAGACACAAACACACTCCCCAATCTTCGCAAAGCCCTATATGGGATAAACAATCATAGCTCACACCTGTAAGGGCTATCTTACGGTTCACCCTC
>JAGOKK010000005.1 GCA_017994635.1 Candidatus Cloacimonadota bacterium
TAATGATATATGCAATATACCAGTACGTGTTTCGTTAGGTAGTATTTAGAGTCTTGGATTTGTATCTATTTTGGAATTTGCAGTTTTCGGTGACCCAATTTGCAGATTTCAGTGACTCTTTTCAATATGGCTTATGTATTGAAGGATAGATGGTTAAACTTCAATTACGACCCTCATGTTTTATCCTGGAAACACTCTCTTATGTGAGTACAGGATTTCCCTAAGCAACTATATGGGATTTCTCAATCAAACAGATGTCACGATTTGAGATATCTTCTGTGTCAACTCATACACCTCGCCCCCTGCTGCCCCGTACTTTACCCGAACTCCACTTGAATCCCTCCTGAACTGGGTCCGGGTGGGGTTCAAGTGGGTTTCGAGAGGAGTACATCTGGTTAATGGGCAAGATGTCTGGCTCATCCTGGGAATTGTAAAATGGATGTCACGTTTTGACGTCCCGTCGCTAGCTTAGCTGGATGTTTATGCTATCATAATCTCCATTGCCAGTTACCCAGCGCAGTACCCGGGATATTCATCCGGGCTTCATCATCCAGCCCCAGGATGTCCTGCATGGGAATGATATAACGGTCACAACCGGAGATTCTGGCCACTTCGTGCAGAATATCGTGGATATTATCCTGATTGGGCAAGCCATTATCCGGCATGAACCTCTTACAGAATACTGCCAGATTTAACCTGGAAGGCGAATTCTCTGGTAAGGAATCCCACCAGCCTCTGGTGGTGCTGTTATCATGAGTTCCTGTATAGATGAAGCGATCTGAGGGAAAGTTCATCGCATCCGGCACGCTTTCTTCGAAACAGAATTGCAGGATAATCATCCCCGGAAAACCGTATCTTTCCCTTACTTCACAAACGTCGTTATTCAGGATACCGAGATCTTCAGCGATGAACTTGTCGATGGGAAACTCACTCAGCAAAGTGTCAAAGAAAGCTTCAGGTAACGCTCGCACCCATGCACCGTTGATAGCACTATCCGGTACAATACTATTCGGGCAGTTTACCTTCCAATAGTTTACATACCCGATAAAATGGTCTAGCCGGATTAAGTCAAAATACCGCATGACATGACGGAAACGCCTGATGAATATCTCGAAACCACTGTCCTGAATCCGATCCCACAGGTAAATGGGATTTCCCCACAATTGCCCGCTTTCCGAAAAGGCATCTGGAGGTACTCCAGCCACGCTAAGCCTTCGGCCGGAATCATCCAGATCAAACAAATCCTGATGTGCCCACACTTCAGAGCTTTCATAACTGAGGTAGAGAGGGAGATCGCCGATCAGAGACACACCACTATCGGTCATATAGGCCTTCAGGCGAGTGAACTGCTCTTCAAAGACTTGTTGCAGAACAGCAGTTTTCCGCATCTCGAGCTTATTCTGTTGGTACAATTCGTCATAAAGCTTGTCGCAATAATGCCTGAACTCATGAGGCCATAGGTACCACTCTGATGAGTGCATTTTTTGGCTGAGCATGGTAAAAGCCAGATACGGCTTTAAATGCCAGGCATTTTCCCGGATGTAGTCCTCCACATCAATATCTTTTAAAATTCGCTCTGCAGCTAGATCGAGCAGCTGACCTTTGATGCGATATACCGCTTCGTAATCTACACTGCTAGTGTGCGGAAGCTTTGCAGCTTGCAGTTCAGCTCTGCTCAGGTAAGACTTTTCTGCTAGTATATCTGGGCTTATCAAGAACTTGTTGTATGCAAAGGCAGAAATGGGATTGTAAGGCGAATTGCCATATCCGCAATGGTTTAGGGGTAGTATCTGCCAAAAGCTGTGAGAATTTTCCAACAGGTAATCACAAAACCGGTAAGCAGCAGTGCCCAAGTCCCCAATTCCATAATCGGTAGCGAGGGAGCTAAGATGTAAAAGTATTCCACTTTGTTTCATTTCGTCTCCAATATGGCAATGATGGCCAGCCCCAGGATCAGCTTGCCATCAAGATTGCTACTCTTCAGCTTGGCATCTGTGTCCAGCAGAATACCCATTATGGATTCCAGGGATTGCGTGCTGTATGCATTGGCAAAATCGAGATATTCTTTACGCTGAGACATGAAGACTTCAGCAATGTGTTTTACAGTGATCTCGCTATCGCTTACATGAGCCTTTCTGAGGAGCTGGATCTTGTAAAGTATGGAGTAAAACCGATATAGCTGAAAGAATATCTGCAAGGGTTCCCAATCGGTGGATAACATGAGCTCCACCGCCAAGAGAGCGGTCTTTGGATTTCTTTTGCCTAAAGCACGGTAAAAATCGATCAGAGTCCCGGTTCTGGTAGTGCCCAGACTGGCAAAAACATCTTCTTCAGTGAAGGTTTTGCGGTCTCCCGCCAGGAGATTGATCTTGTTCAGTTCGTTGGCTGCACTAAAGTAATCCAATTCTATCCGGGAACTGAATTCGTCCATCGCTTTTGGGGTCATGCTCTTCCCCATTCGCTTCAATTCAGCGTTTAGCCAACTGCGTATCTCTGAGCCCCATTTGGGAGGGTCGCAGTTTATCCGGATGGAAGCACTGGTAATCTTTTTCCAGGCAGAAAGGCGGGCGTCAAACTTGTCGATCACAATGATCAGGCTTTGGTTTTCTGCAGGAGCATCAAAATATGCGGAGATGATCTCGATCTCGTTTTTACGAAGTTGCTCGGTATTCTTAATGATCACCAGTTTATTGGCGGAAAAAATTGTAAATGTATCCAGATGCTCGGCAAGCTCACCAGCCGATACCTCATCCGCGTAGACGATAATGGTATCAAACTCAGTTTTGGATCGCATCATTGTTTTGATTTGTCTGATGATGCTTTCGATAAGAAAGCTATCTATGCCGACAAGCAGCATGTTTTGCCCCAGACTGAATCTGAGGTTAGCTGCTTCCAATGCGTTCAGAGTCTTTTTGGAATCGTCCATTATCGATACAGGATAAAGCTGATGGAGAGAGCGGCAACCAACCACAGGTAAAAAGCGAAATACTTCAGGTTTCCGCCTTGAATCAGACGGATCAAGAGGGCAATCACGAGATAGCCGGCTATGAACGAGGCGATAAATCCGCCGATGTATTGGGGCAAAACAGCGGGATCAAGAGTCATTAGTTCCTGATATTCGGATACATTAGCGGCAACAATGGCCGGTATTGAGAGTAGAAAAGAGTAATGAGCAGCATCTTTCCGCTTGATCCTGCAGAACAGCGAGGTGGCAATGGTGCTGCCCGATCTGCTGATTCCGGGTAAAATGGCCACACCTTGCGCCAATCCAATAAACATAGATTTGATGAATCCCATGTTGCTGGCGGGTATGGAATTGTCTTTTACCAGATCGGAGCTATAGATGAGAATGCCGGTGAGGATAAGCATCAAAGATACAAACAGAGGGCATGTATATGCTGCTTCAAAAAGATCCTTGAATAGTATGTACATGACGGCAGTGCTGAGAGTTGACAAGATCAGAAACACGATCAACATCCGGTTGTGGCGGTGAATTTCTCCATCAAGCTTTGCACCCCAACAAAACATGGATTTGATGAGTTCCCAGATTCTATGGCGAAAAAAGATCAAAACCGCGCAGAGTGTCCCCAAATGCAGAAAGATTTCAAAGCTCAGGTCTCCAGCCCCCTCCAATCCGATGAAGTACTGTGCCAGCACCAGATGACCAGAAGAACTGACAGGGATAAACTCGGTGAGGCCTTGAACTATGCCCAGGATGATTGCTTGCAATAGATTCATAATATCTCCGGAACTTCTTGGCTCCCGTACTCAGACAAGGGAACCAGGGTGAATCCAGCCATTTTCAGGCGGGCGATAAATCTCTTTAGATAATCCAATTTGTCCTCACTATGGCAGTGAGTAATGGCGATGATATGCTTCTTTGTAGATGCCAACTGGATGATTTGATTCAGTTTGTCATCCATGGTGGATTGGCTGATGTTTGGACTATCCAGAAAGAGATCATTTCGATATGCCTTCAGATGAGACTTTTGGGCGGTTTGAAATGCCACTGAGACGTTGGTTGTCCGGCTGTCCAGAAAGGCCTTGTCATGCTTTTTCAGGACGTTCATCACGTACTGCATGATCTCGGGATCGGTAGTAGCCAGGCTACCCATATGGTTGTTTATGCCTATCGCATCGGGCAATTCTGCGATGAAGGAATCCATCAATCTCTGAATGTGGGCCTCACTGTGCTGAACAAGGATGGCGTCTTTCCCAGGATTATTGCTGGGGTATCCAATCGGCTCCATGGGCACATGGATCAGCACTTCTCTGCCTTGCCTGCTGGCTCGCTGCATGGTGTACTTGCTATTGGTTTCACCCGGAAAGATAGCAAAACAGACTTGACTATCCACATCAAAGAATCCATCCAGCAGTTTCCCGCCAATACCTCCGAAATCATCGACCACAATGCTGATCTTCTTACCGACCAGGCTATTTTTGTAGTACTTGGATTCGTAGAAAAGCTCCAGGCGGTACTTTTCAGACATGGCTCTATGCGAGAAGCTGAGAATCTGCCGATTGTGTGAATCTTCACCCTTTAACAATCGAGCACCAACCTGCTCCAGATTCCCTTTGAAAATCATATTGGCGTAAGTGAGATCCATGCGTGATCTGTCTATGGGAATGTTGTAGCTAACCAAATCGCTGCTCTTCTTTCTCTGCAGGGCGCTTTCTGGCACCCCAATGCCTGCGGCAGCCTTTCTGATCGCCATATCTACTTCTGTTTCACCTGCTTTGGGAACTTCTTGTTTCACAATTTTCTCATCAGGAGACTTAGCGGAACCTTCTACCCGGGGTTTTGAAGGATCATCTGATACTTTCTCAGGCTTTTCCTTTACAGGCTTGGCTTCCCTTTTGGCGTTAGCATCTTCCGCAGTTCGTTCAAAATCTTCAGGAGCAGATTGCGGTTCCCGGATCAGGATCCACATCATAAACATCGTGGCAAGGGCAGCCAGCAAATAGATGCCCAGACGCGGACGGCTCTTCCTGCGACGAATGGTCTTCTTGCGAGCTGGTTTACGCTTGGTTTTGATTGATTTCTTCACTGTTCACCTTAGCAAAACTAATTGGATGCAGTTTGTCTGCTAGAAACTGAGCGAGGACTATCAAAGGGTAAAAACAAACATTGGACAGAATGAAAGCTGCAGCCAGGATAAAGAGATTGTAGAAAACAGACCATAATTGATCGATGCGGATCAGTTCCAATCTGACATTGATCCCGGTCAAATCCAGAATTCCAAGTAACAAGGGTGAATACACGTAGTTTATCATCAGTAGATATAGCCGTACTGCAGCTATCAGTATCAGGAATAGTAGCCCACTGTACTTAATGGCGATTAGAGGATGCTTGATTAACCATGAGTAGCAAAGCATTTCACTACGACGCTTGCTATAGCCCCTCTCCCGGTATGGCTTTAGCCACATATGCGGGATGTAGTAAGCTATGATCAGAAGTATCGTAAAGAGGCGAAAGAAAAGCATAACAGCGTGCTTCACCGGTAATTTGATCCCATAGAAATAGCTCAGGAACTCCGATAGCACAAAGAAAACCATCACGATTAGCAGCACTACGAATAGTCTTGCATGCAGATTGATGATGGAATCCCAAAACTCATCCAGGAGATGGACTTGGTGATCTGGCGCTACACTGAAGATCATTGTGTATATCTTCATGATCATGAAAGCCAGATAGATGAACAACACCCCCCAAAAAGTGATGGGCAGGAAGTGCACTCGTACACTTAGCAGCGTGGATAACGCCAGGAGAATACTGGAGCTGGAAATCCAGTAAAATAGGGTACCGGGATAAAGGAATATCTGGATGCCATTGTAATCGGTAAACATCGATTTCAAGGTGCCACGCAGAAACAGAGATAACTTCGTCACATATGACTCCTAAAACCTATGCAACAGACCCAGATACAGGTGTCTGCGCTGTTTTGGCAATGCTCTGTGAACGCGTTTATTGGAGTTTAGCAGATTGTCCAATCCGATATACAATTGACCATTACTTCCTATGTCCGCCCCAAACTCTAGATTCAAATCCAGCAATTCTGGCAAATCTCGCTGCGCTTGGTCTTTGGCAAAATATTGCTGCACAAAGGATATCTGCCCATGGTAAGGGCTGCGCTCGTACTTGGCCGTGCTTTCTAATTGCAGCATACGGTTGTAGGCAAGGCTTCGCCAATCATGCCTGGTCTCATATGCCAGCGACACAGCCATATTCTGGATCACTTTGAAAGGTGAAGATCCAAAGACAGCCGCCAGAGAACTCCTGTTTTCAAAGACATCGTCATACACAAACTCCACTACATCCGGCATATCGCTTTCTGCCAGCAGAGCTTTGTTCTTACTAAAACTGGTGGTATTCTTTACGCTTACTGAGACCGGATGGACATCCTGGACTTCAGGATTGATCATCGCATACTCCAAACAGAATTCAAGAGGGACGGTGGTGTTGCGAAGGCGCTCGTCCATAAGGATCCAAGTGTATTGATGCAGTAACTCCTGATAGTCTTGCAGAGCGGTGTGGGCACGGTTTGATATCTTTAGAGCAGAATCGTAGCCTGTATCGATAGTATGATTGAAGCTGAGAGCAGGCATCAGGTACATCCCGTCGTATATAGCGCCAATGCTATAGCGATCGATGTAATCCCCATTTAGCTCCAGTTGAGAGCCAATGACCGGTTTGGGACCATAGAGATAGACACTGTTACCTAGCAATAGATCAGCCAGTTTCACCGTGCTTTCATGATGCCAAGCCACGCCTTCAGAGCTAAAACTGGATGGGAGATACTTCTGATCCAGGCTGTAGAACCTTAATTCATTGCTCATCTCGCGGAAATCTAGATCCAAAGCAGAGAAATCACGCCCGCCCAAGTGTAATTGCCCCATCCGAAAACTGCTCTGCATATCTGCGGTTTCCACCTTTTGCAAATGGGCATCCAGTATAAGAGTATGACTCACGGCAGGGCGTAAGTCCGCATTTATAGATATATTGCGTGAGATTAACTCGCTTTTGGGAGATTTGAAGGAAGCGCATAGTCCAGCCGCGTTCAGATACTTGAGCATGAAATGATGCCTGAAAATGGCGGAAGCTTCGCCGATACTGCCTCCCTGGATGTGGATGTAGCTCCTGCTGCTTTTCGTCTTAGCTCCAGCATGTGGTACTGGCTCCATTGGGTATGAAAGCGGTAAAAAGGCTTGCAGGCTGTCATTCAAGGTGCTCTGAGGACTATATGGCAAAGCTTTTTTGTATAGAAAGATCTTTACCTGGCTTTCTCCCGTTACTTCCATATCAGGTAAAACCTGTATCTGAGCCTGCAGTATGCAGTAAACCAAAGAGAATACAATCAGTAATGGGTATTTCACTGGCCTTGCCCCATCAGCTCATTTATGGCAGACTTATGATCATCAGAAAGCTCTGTTGCCATATCCCAAAGCAGCATCTCGGCTTCTGAGAATTCACCCATCCTGATATAGGTGACGATTAGATGATACGCTGCGTCATCCCTGATATCGGCCAGATCAGGAAAAAGCATCAATGTCCGGTTAAACTCAGGGATAGCCGCCTCATAACGTTCCTGATGGAAGTAAATGAGGCCTTTGTGGAGAAAAGCAGTAGCATGATCGTGGGGATTCAGACTCTCATTGATGATCTGATCGGTATAGAGCAGCGCTTCGTCAAAGCTGTTCTGCTCCATCAGTTGTGTCAGGCGGACGATCCTCGACGCAGGGATTTCATTTTGATACACGTCTCCAAGACTCCATATCTCGTCAAAATCCTGATAATCAATCCCAGCGGAAGCCTTGAGCATCTGATACCAGATCTCGGCTCCAGGAGAGTTTGTAAAAGCTACACGGTATTTTTTAAGAGCTGATGCGTAGTCCTGGGTAAGATAATCAATCTCTGCCCAGCGGATGAGTGCTTCGAGATCATTGGTATCTGTGTATAGTGTCCCCAGCAGACTATCAGCCTGGGCCAATTCGTTAAGTTCGATCAGGCTCTCTGCCATCAGGATTTCCACTTCATTGCGCTTTACCTCAGGGAAAGCTCTGCGAAGCTCCTCTGCCCCATTGAGCACATCCTGCCAGGAATCATTCTCAGCATAAAGACGAATCAACAGATAGCTTAGCTCAAAGCTGATATACAGACTCTGGAAGCTTTGGGACAACTCTGCAGTTTCGTCCATCAATGCTGGATTATCCGCTCGTTTGAGAGATAACTCCAAACCGGTGAAGACTTCCCCCAACAAGGCACGATCTGCATCGCTAAACTCCCGAACATTTCGGAAACGGGATAGGATGCTGTGATAATCTCTCACCGCCTGTTCGTAATTCCCCATATTGTAATAGCTATTGGCGATATCGGCTAGGACAGGAAGGAAGTACTGTGATTCGGGATAGGTATCGATAAACTGGTCAAAGAGACGTAAAGCTTGGTGATAATCCCCTGCGGCATAGGCAGATTTGGCTCCCAGATATAGGTATGTGTCGGGGCTTTCACTGCCTTTGAACAGCTTCAGATAGAGCTCTGTTGCTTCGGTATAGCGTTTCATCTGGTACAGACACAGGGCCCGGTAGCTTTGTGCCTCTGTGATCTGAACTGCCTTATTGCTGGCCCGCTCAGCCAAGCTGAAGAACTGTAGTGCAGAAGGGTAATCCTTTCGGATGAAGTGTACATGACCTTGCAGGATCAGTGAATCGTAGCCGGGACTGATCTTTTGCAACCAATGCTCGGTGGCATCGTAATTTGCCATATAATAATAGATTTGGGCTACTCTCAGGGCGGCATCGCTATTATCTGGTTCAGCTTCCAGGATTTCCAGAAAAGCGTTCAAGGCCAGAGTATAGTTTGCCAGGTAGTAATCCATCTCAGCTAGATAGAACTTGGCTGATGGCAGGTTCTCAGATTCGGGATGCTGGGCCAGCAATTTACTAAACGCGGTTTTTGCCAATACATAGTCTTTGTTCTCGTGATGGATGAAGCCGATGTAATATAGAGCTTCATCACGATGTGAAGCTTGAGGATAAAGGTTCAGATAGCGGTTAAATGCCTCTAAAGCACTCCCAAGTCGCTTGGCTTTCAGCCAGCTTTTGGCGACAAGTAGATCTATCTCAGCCAGACGAGCTTGATCTTTACTTTCGCTCCTGGCCAGGTTAAACTGCTTTAGCGCTTCCACATAATCTTGCTTTTGATAAGCGAAGAAACCAAGACATAGATGCTGCTCAGCTTTGGCAATCTTATTCTCAGGATTCTCCACATACTGACCCAGTTGCACCATGGCGGATATGGGTTCAGTAAGATACAAAATCTTGAGTCGTTCGAGATAGCTAAGCACTTTCAAGTCCGGTTCAGCACTCTTCACGAGATCTGCGAGCAATTCATCGGCTTGTGCAGTGTCGCCCATTTCTATTGCCAACAAAGCTCGATAATAATACAGATGATCCTGGGCCTGAGGATTCGCATTCAGGATGACTTCTGCACGACGATAGTCTTTATCCAGAAAGGCTTTTCGTAATATCAGGATCTTTACTGGCAATTCGTCTTGCAGGGTACTCTTCTGGGCGATCAAACTCTCGAAATCATCCATAAGACTGCTGCGTAACAGATAATCCGCATAAGCAGTGTAGGCCGGAACAGCGAAGTTCTCATCGTTGGCAAGTTTGGTAAGCTCAACCTCAGCTTCCTCAGTTCTATGCTGATCTAACAGCACGCCCAAGTATTCATAGCGATATAGTGGGTTGTCCAAGTATTCCAGAGCATACTGATAGGCACGCATCGATCCGAAATGTTGCCCGAGGATATTGTATATGCGTGCTTTGCAGATGCTTGCTTCAGCCAACAAGAGGGTGTCTCGCGTGGAGGAATCCAAGATCTGGATTTGGGTCATTGCTGAGGAATAGTCTTTGAGATAATAAAGACTCAGCGCGCGGTTTAAGTATAGCTGATGCTTGGTCTCCAGGTCCAAATCGCCAAAGAGCAAGACGTCATAAGTCTCCAGCGCAGCCCTGAAGCTGCCCTTATTTAGCTGCAGATTTGCCGAAAGAAAGCGGACGTAGTCTCGATACTGGCTATTTGGATATTGCACCAGAAAGCTCTCAATCTCCCTTTCCAGGATATCACTTTCGCCTTTTTCCCATAGTAGAGCTATGTACTGGTATCCATAGCGCTCACCGTTGGAAGAAGGTACCGGTTTTGCCCAAAGGCTATAGCTCAAGCCCAGTATCAGGAGGCTTGCATAAAAACATCTCTTCAGCATCAGCTTTCTCCGCATTTTAGCTGCTTGCCAGTCTGAGATATATGGATTTCTTGTCAATGAGCATTATTTAAACTTCTCTTCACCGCTGAAGTCACGGTATGGATCAAAGCTCTGCAACACTCGATGGTCATCGGCAGAGAGCTGTCCAGTGCAAATGCGGCTCACCAGTTCTCCCATTCCTGGACCAAGCATAAAGCCCTGACCACACATACCAACTGCTAGCACAAGATTCTCGATATCGCGGGACTGACCGACGATCGGGAATCCATCAGGAGTCATGGGATACTGTCCCCGCCAGGTTCTCCGAACTTTCAAGTTTCGCAGACGGGGATAGACTTTGATCATGCGCTTACTGCACAGGGGCAGAAATTTTGAAGTCGAGCGATTATCTATCCCCAGTATGGGAGGATCGGGAGTGATGCAAAACACTACCTGACCTTCGTTATTCTGATAGAAATAGAAGTTAGCGCTACCAGGCTCTTTACGCATGTCGATCACCATAGGCCCAAAGAACCTGGCCACAGGCTCGGTGATACCTGCCTCATGACAATCTGGATATACTGGAATATCGAGATTCAACATACTCCCAAGATCCCGGGCATAGTTTCCAGCGGCATTGATCACCTGATTGCATGAGTAAGAACCTTTACTTGTGTTCACTTTGATGATGCGACTTCCCTGCAAATCAAATCCAGTAACGCTTTCTTCAAAGTGGAAATCTACTCCAGCCTTCAATGCGTGGAAGTAAAACGAGGACCCTGTCAGCAGCGGTGAACAGCTCCCGTCTTCAGGGGAAAAAGTGCTGCCCAAAAGGCCGTCCATATTGATGCCGGGGACGATTTCATTGTATTCCTCTGCTGAAAGCCATTTGATATTTAGCCCAAAGCCCAGCTGTACCTTCATAAGGTCCTGTAAGGCCTTCGCATCTTGTTCGCGATATGCGGGATATGAGTAACCGTTACTCATCCAACCGATATCATCACCACGCTCAACGTGCCAATTCTTCAGGATTTCTATGGAGCGCAGGCACACAGAAATCTTGCCAAAGTCGGAATGTGTGGCTCTGATCCCTCCAATCGCTTTTTTATTGTTCTGTTGCCCCGGAGCATGTTCACTGTCCAATACTAGCACACTCAGCTTCATTTCCGCCAGGTATAATGCTGCTGGAACGCCAATGGAACCGGCACCTATCACGATCGCGTCATAATTCTTCATTTATCACCTCCATCGGGAAATTTCGCCAGGGGAACTTCAATAAATACAGGACGTTTCGTATTTGGCACTACATCCGTAGTGGGGATACCTTCTTCGCGGAGCAGACCTTTGATCAATACTTCGCAAGTCTTTGCGCCACAGGGCCCCATCCCAGCTCTGGTGATGGCCTTAATCTGGTTTAAGTCATTGATGCCCTTTCTGATAAGGTCTCTTACATGTCCTACTGTCACACGTTCACAGAGGCATATCATTGCTTCATTGGGAGTTCGCTCTTGGATTACAGGCTTCTGAAGAGCTTCGCACACCGCTGCACTTTGTACCCTGAATCCCGCCACTTGCTTGGCAACCGAAGCAGGAACCTGGAAACGCACCAATTGCATTTGTTGCTTGGGGAAGCTTTGCACCTGGATCACTTTGTATTCACCCATGGAATTGGCTTCGATGTCAGTAAGATCGCGCTTATCCCCAACCTGTACTGGCATATTCATAATCTCATAGGCAATGGTTACCGTGGGCATGGCTCTATCCTTACGATAGTCGACCAAGGTGATAGCCAGACCGGGACAAATCAGCAAGCATTTACCGCAGCCAATACACTTACCAGTGTAGCGAGGTAAGGCCATTAAGGTACCATCTTCTGTGTTGATTGATTTGGTGGGGCATACGGTAGTGCAGGGATTACATGGTATTTCCTGCAGGCAGTGAATCACTGGGAAGACTTCTTCCCCTCTCTCATCAATATGTTGATACTCTTTGATAGCACCGGGATGTGCCTTCAGTACATCTGCTTTAGCATACCAGGATTCAGGGATGTCTTCCACACCGTCACCAATAAGGCTTTTAGCGATTTTCAACCCTGCAATTTTTCCATTGAACATGGCGGAGCTTGCTTCGGCTATCTCCAACGCATCACCGGCAGAATGAACTGGGATACCAGCTGCAGAAGCTTCGATGGTGAACTCACTAAGTGAATCCAACCCAACAGCGATCAATATAGTATCACAGTTAAAGCTTTTTTCTGTACCGGGAATGCTCTTGAACGAGGCATCAACTTCTACGATGGTCACGCTTTCTACGGTCTCATCACCGTTTGCGCTTAGAATGCTGTGTGAAGTATAAACCGGAACGCCAAAACGTTTGAGTTTATCTGCGTGAACCTTATATCCGCCACACTGGGGCATGGCTTCTGCCAAACCCACTACTTCGATTCCAGCTTGAAGAGCGTGATAAGCAGCAATGAGCCCCACATTTCCTCCACCGATAATGAACAGTCGTTTGGTGGGTCTTACAAGATCGCGGTTTACCAGAGTCTGAAATGCTCCGGCCCCGTATATGCGTGCCAGTTTGTTGCCCGGAAAACGTAGGAACTTCTCTCTTGCCCCAGCTGCGTTCAAGATCAATCTCGGCTGTACCAGTTTATACATCCCATCCTTCAGAATTCCTACCTTTTGATCGCTGAAAACAAACAGCGCAGTGCTATTGAGCCACGTCTTTACTGTGGGATAATTTGCCACTTGATCGGCCAGTATCATACCAATATGGTGTCCTCTGGTACCAGCGCGGCTATCCTCTTCCGAACCGAAGAACTTATGTGTCTGCAGCACCAGCTTACCGCCCAGGCGGTTTTTATCGTCGATTAAAAGCGTATCCACACCATGTTTACCAAGCTCTATGGCTGCCGACAGACCTGCGGGT
Source organism: Candidatus Cloacimonadota bacterium (assembly GCA_017994635.1). Lineage (GTDB taxonomy): Bacteria > Cloacimonadota > Cloacimonadia > Cloacimonadales > Cloacimonadaceae > UBA5456. Next base: position 13,176 of record JAGOKK010000005.1, read on the forward strand.
CCACCTCCAATGATCAGTACATCGCATTTCAGCTCTTCCAAAGGACTAAACTCAATTGGTTCTTTATCTTCCGGTAGCACGGGGAGCCCTTCAGCGCTTGATACAATCATATTGAACTGCACAGGCGTCATACATGACTTTACAGCCACTCCATTGGCGATTACCGTGCATTTGGCACACTGACCATTGGCACAGAATATTCCCTGTGCCGAGCCGTCCTTGTGATGATGGCCAAAAACATCGATACCATTTGCTATCAGCGCGGACGAGATCATTTCGCCCTCTCGGGCTTCCAAACGTATTCCGTTGAAGTAGAAACCGATCATCTTATATTCTGGAACCTCCAGAATTGGGTGCTCGGCAATGCGGGATTGCTCCATTATCCAAACTCCTTTAGTGAGTATATGTTAGCGTATTATGCTGCCTATTTCAGGCCATCTGGCTTAAAAGATTTGAGAAGCCCTGCTATGTCAAGAAAAAGTGTGGTTCCAGTATGTACTTGCCCTCTGTATCAAGCACGGAGCTTGAGGTGTAGAGAAAGCGCTCCACAGACTTGCTGCGGAGCGCTTATAAGTATATTTATATCCCCAATCCAGTCAGGAGATTTACGCTGATGCGGGCTGATTCGTATATGGTGGGCAGCCCCGATCCAGGATGCGTACCTCCCCCCACCAGATAACAATTCTCAAGCTCTTCAAACTTGTTGCGAGGCCTGAAGTAAAGCATCTGATCCAGGCTGTGAGCAAGATTGAAAGTTGCCCCGAAATAGACGTTGTACTTATTCTGCCAATCTGCCGGAGTGATGATCAATTCTTCTTCGATGTGTTGATCCAGATCCTCCAGAGATGGCATATGCTGCATGATCAGCTTGATTACCTGATCGCGATACCGCTGCTTTTCACGATCCCAGTTTATGCCGCTCTTATTATTAGCAACCGGCACCAGTATATACAAGGCCGATTTGCCTTCCGGAGCCAGTGAAGGATCAAGGGCGGAGGGATTGTGCAGATAAAATGCCGTATCTTCATGTAGGGTCTTGGCATCGAAGATATCGCTCACATTCTCTTTGTATGTGGGGCTAAAGCGGATGTTATGATGCGGCAGATCCACCTTTTTGTTCACTCCCAGATACAGCATAAAAGTGGAGCAGGAATAGCCCATGGTTTTCAGCTTGGAACGATTGTATTTCTTTAGCGTACCCGGTGCAACCAGGCTGGACATGGAATGGGCAAAGTCGGAATTGATAAAGACAGCGTCGGCAAAGAGTTCGCTGCCATCCATCATCCTCACACCCTTCACCTTTTTGCCTTCCAGAATCAGTTCCTTTACGGGACTGTCCAACATAAGCTTACCGCCATCTTCTGCGATCACTTCAGCCATCGCTTCCGAGATTCTATTTAGCCCGCCCATCACATGATAGATCCCCTCATGATGTTCTACAAAGGGAATTATGGTGAATGCTGCGGGACAATCCCAAGGAGACATACCGAGATACTTTGACTGGAAGGTGAAACTGAGCCGCAGCTTTTCGCTCTTGAAATAGTTGCCAAGTTCTCCATATAGAGATTTCCCAATGGACATGATCGGAATAGCACCCAAAAAGTGCTTGGAAACCATGCTTTGCGGAGTATGGTAGGGAATCTGTAAACAAGGCAAAAGCCTGTCATAGCGCTTCTTCTCTCGATCCACAAACTTTGCAAGTCCATCCTCTTCACCTGGGAAAAGCCTGGCCACGTCATCGCGCATATCCTTCAGATCATTCCTGATATCCAGCTCAAACTCCGGAAAGTAAAGTCGATACATAGGGTCCAGCTTGTGAGTTTGCAGATAATCCTCGGTTTTTCGTCCCACTGCGCTAAATATCTCATCGAGGATAAACTTCATCATCAAAAAAGTGGGACCAGTATCAAAACTGTAGTCACCAAGTTTTATGCGTGCGTTACGTCCACCCACCCGGTCTGCCTTTTCCAATACTGTTACGTTGTATCCTCTGTTTTGTAAGAGCATCCCGGCAGTCAATCCCCCGGGGCCGGCACCGATAATCAGAACATCCTTTTTCATAAAGCTCTCTTCCTTATGTCATTCATCTTAATGCACTTTTACAGCGATTACAAAAGCGTCAATGAAAATCGAACTCCACTGCTAATTGCTTGGAACACAGAGCTAAGTATGCAGATACTACTCGCATCATAGCTTATGTCCCATTATAATATCGTTATCTAATATTACCCTCTATTGCCGGCCCTTATCACGTCTTAGTAATACAGATATGATAAGAGGTAGATTAGAAAGTGATGACCGTATGGGTTACTGCACAACAAGACAGGCATCCCCCCTAATAAACGGGGAATGGTGTGGATAAACACATCAATCCTCGTTTATTAGAGGGATATGCCAGACTCTATCTATCCCCCTTCTGGCCTGTACTCCACGCCAAGCCCACTCGAACCCCACCCGAACTGAGTTCAGGAGGAGTCCAGGTGAGTTTCAAGTGGCGTCCGTGGTGTTAACGGGAATGCCAATAAGGGTGTCGCAGATCAGTCGAGCTGTGGAATATGCTTGGACGTTAAATGTTTTCGGAATAGAGTAGCGCGCTGTTGGAGTGTAATATCAGAGCCCGGTATTTCATCCCTGGGGTTAACCGAATGATAAACATTATATTACGTTTGTACCAGTTTCCTCTAGCCTGGGCCCCGAATGGGGCGACACATTTCATAGCGGGGGGCTTTAGCGAAGCCCCTCTTAATGCACAATCCAATCGGATAGAGCAAAGCATATTGTTATAACCATATCATATCTGCTAACAAAGTGATAGCAGCATATGTCCAAGTGCATGCTATATAGAATAATAAGTGAGGGTTTACAATCTTTCCAGCCCATCGCTCCGTCAAGCGAGAATGGAAGAATTTGGCATGTGCAGAATATCCATTATTATATGAGCATATACTCATACATAGGAGAACTGATGAACGAGCAATGCAAGTGCAAACAGATAGGCGACATAGAGATAGCTAACATTGTGAAGGGTCTTCCTCTCAATGAGACCATGGAACAACTGGCTGATTTCTTTAAAGTGTTCGGTGATTTCTCAAGGTTGAAGCTTATATACTTCTTGTCCAAGGCTGAACTGTGCGTGGCAGACCTCTCCACCCTTGCTGGGATGCAACAATCCGCGGTTTCTCATCAATTGAAAACTCTGCGGCTCAGTAGATTAGTGAAAACCAGAAAAGAGGGAACTGTGGTTTACTACTCTCTCGACGATCAGCACATCAAGAATCTCTTTGATCTGGCGCTGGAGCACTTGGAGGAGCGGTCATGATCATAAAAGAATATGATGTTCGCAATCTAGACTGTGCCGGCTGCAGCGCCAAAATAGAAGCCGCAATCGCAAATCTCGCAGATGTGAGTAGGGTTAATCTTGATTTCATGAATAAAAAGCTCACGATTCAGTACCAAAATCATAGTTCCGATGCCCTGGAGTTGTTGAACAAGATCGCTAGCAGAATTGAACCTGGCGTTAGTATTCATAGCTTAGGGACAGCTGAAGAAATGAATCCCAGCATCTATTCACACCTGGTCAGGAGTGGATTAGTATTGGTAGGCATCAGTCAGTTTCTAGTGAGTTATCCCCTTTTGCAGAAGATACTGATCATCGTGGCCTATTTCCTGGTTTCTGCCAGGATACTTCGAGCTGCGCTAAAAGAACTATTCTCCAAACAATTGATGGCAGAGCACTTTCTGATGAGTATAGCCAGCATCGGAGCTATGTACCTGGGCGAATACACTGAAGCTATTGCTGTGATGGCTATCTACGAATTCGGGCAGTATCTGGAAAGCAGAGCCCTTAGTCGGAGCCGCAAAGCGGTTAACAGCTTGTTAAGCCTTAAACCTGAAAAGGCGCATCTGAAAACTAATCAGGGTATTGAGGATGTTAAGCTGGCTCATCTGAAAGTTGGTGATACCGTTCTTGTATATCCGGGAGAAAGGATTCCCGCAGATGGGAGTGTCTCCTCTGGCAACAGTACTCTTGATTCATCCAGCATTAGCGGCGAGTCGGAGCCCTTGCTTGTATTCAGAGGGGATGATGTATATGCCGGTTGCCTGAACAACAGCGGTCTATTGGAAATATCAATTACCAGAAACGAAGCTGAGAGCATGGTAAGTCGTATCATGAACATGATCGAGAATGCCGGATCCCGAAAGTCGCGCCAGGAACGCTTTATCACTCGCTTTGCCAGATACTATACTCCTGCTGTGGTTGTTTCTGCACTGCTGGTATTCCTGATCCCGCTAGTCCTGGGTCTGCCTGCAGCGGTTTGGTTTAAACGTGCCCTGGTCTTTTTAATCGTCAGTTGTCCTTGCGCTCTGGTAATCTCAATTCCGCTTTCATATTACATAGGGATCGGAATCGCCGCCAGTAAGGGCATTATATTCAAAGGCAGCGTCTATCTGGATGCACTCAGAAGCATCAGGACTCTGGTGTTTGACAAAACCGGCACACTTACTACTGGAGAATTGAGATTGGACAAGATTATCACCAAAGATGATCTAGATCCTGCAGAGCTAGAAACAGCCTTGTATTATTGTGAATATACCTCAAACCACCCCTTTGCCCTGGCTGTGAAGAAGAGCATTTCCCGGCAGTTTGACACCAAGCATTTATCATCCTTTCTTGAAGTTCCGGGCAAGGGAATCACTCTATCCTATGATGGCGCAGATTACAGCACTGGCTCTGAGAAGTTCTTTCACGATCTGGGCTATCTGGACCTAGTGGATTGTGGTACTTCCAGTTGCGTGCATGTGGCGAAGAATGCTATTTACCTAGGTGCAGCACTCTTCTCGGATGAGTTGAAACCTGGAATGAAAGAGAGTTTGAACAGTCTGCGTGGTTTTGGTGTAAAAACAATGATCATGCTCTCCGGAGATCGTGATGCGAAAGCTGCCGTAGTGGCAAAAGAACTAACTCTGGACGGCTACTTCGCTGAGCTATTACCCCAACAAAAGCTAAGTAAAGTAGAGGATTTACTAACATCTGGCGAGGGAGGACTGGCGTTCTGCGGTGATGGCTTGAATGATGCTCCCGTCCTGGCGAGAGCGGATGTGGGCATCGCGATGGGAGATATGGGCGCTGATGCCTCAGTGGAGAGCGCGGATGTGATCTTGCTAAATGATCGGCCGGATCAGCTTGTATCTGCCTTCAGGATCTCAAGAGCAACCAATAGAGTGTTGTGGCAAAACATCATCCTCGCTCTGGGGATCAAGCTAATGGTGATGGCATTGGGGCTGAGCGGTATATCAGGATTGTGGGAAGCCATTATCGCCGATGTGGGAGTAACCTTGTTGGTCATCCTGAATAGTCTTCGTATGATCAGGCTGAAAGAGCGTACTTGACAAGAATTATGGTTTATCAATTCTTGCCTGCAATGTGTACAATATGGAGTAAATATGTCAGTGATTATTAGCCTTCCCGACGGAAGCAAAAAAGAATACCCTGGAGCGGTAAGCGCCCTTGACATTGCCAAAGATATTAGTCCGCGCCTAGCTGACGCAGCACTAGCCGCAGAGATAAACGGAAAATTACGTGATATTGGCAGCATCATAGAGAGTGATGCCAGCGTAGTAATACATACTTTTAAGACCGAAGAAGGTAAAGAGCTTTATTGGCACAGTACCGCCCACTTGATGGCGCAAGCGGTCAAACAGCTCTATCCCAATGTACAGGTCACCATTGGTCCAGCCATCGAGCAAGGTTTTTACTATGACTTCGATCGAGATGAACCCTTTAATGATGAGGATCTGATCAAAATCGAAGAACGCATGAAAGAGCTAATCGCGCAGGATCTCCCCTATTCCCGCCGTGAACTCAGTAAAGCTGAAGCCATGGATATTTTCCGCAATATGGGTGAGAATTACAAACTGGAAATCTTGAGCGAGATCCCCGACTCGGACGTGATCAGTACCTATACTCAGGGTGACTTCATTGATCTGTGCCGCGGACCGCATATTCCATCCACGGGGAAGATCAAGGCAGTTAAACTGTTGAAAAGCTCCGGGGCATACTGGCGCGGTGACGAGAAGAATAAGATGCTCAAACGTATTTATGGCATCAGCTTCCCATCAAACAAAGAGTTAAACGAGTATCTCACCTTCTTGGAAGAGGCGGCAAAACGCGATCATCGCAAGCTGGGTAAAGACCTGGATCTATTCTCGATAAATGATGAAGTAGGCGCGGGGCTCGTGTTATGGCATCCCAATGGTGCCATGATCCGGCATCAGATCGAAGCTTTTTGGAAAGACCAGCATCTGAAGAACGGTTATAAGCTTATTTATACCCCGCATGTAGGACGTAGTAATCTCTGGGAGACCAGCGGTCACTTGGGATTTTACAAAGAAAACATGTATTCCAAGATGGACGTAGAAGGTCAGGACTATTATATTAAGCCCATGAACTGCCCCTTCCACTTAAGTATCTATAACGCCAATCACCACAGCTATAGAGAACTACCTGTTCGCTTGGCTGAGCTTGGTACCGTGTACCGCTTTGAACGCAGCGGGGTATTGCACGGATTGATGCGGGTGCGTGGCTTCACTCAGGACGACGCACATATCATCTGTACTCCGGATCAAGTGAGCGAGGAAGTGGAGAAACTCATTGTCTTCTCTCTGGATATGCTGAAATCTTTCGGCTTCAAGGACTTCATGATCTATCTTTCCACCAAACCGGAAGCATCGGTGGGTAAGGACGAAGACTGGGTGATGGCTACTAAAAGTCTGAAAGCATCTTTGAATAAACTGAATCTGCCTTTTGACGTGGATGAGGGCGGTGGCGCTTTCTATGGCCCTAAGATTGATATCAAGATCAAGGACGCCATCGGTAGAGCCTGGCAGTGTACCACCATCCAGTTTGACTTCAATCTTCCGGAACGCTTTGACATGCAGTATATTGGAGCGGATAACACAGCACATCGTCCCTATATGATTCACCGTGCAGTATTGGGTTCAGTAGAACGCTTCTTTGCCACTTTACTGGAGTATCATGGCGGCAATCTACCCTTGTGGCTAGCTCCCACCCAGATGATGATCCTGCCCATCACAGACGCTCAGATGGAATATGCCAAAGGTCTACAGGAACGCTTCTACGCCGAGGGGCTGCGTACAGAGGTGGATTATCGTAGCGAGAAAATCGGATACAAGATTCGTGAAGCTGAGCTGATGAAGATACCTTACATGTGCATCGTGGGCAAGAAGGAAGCTGAAGAAGGCACTCTTACCCTACGCAGACATACAAAAGGTGATTTGGGTGCGATGAGTTTTGATGCTGCTCTGACTACCTTGAAAAGCGAACTATGAGCATCTATGCAGTCATCCAGGAAGAACTATTGAAAGAGGCTTCTGCCATCACTACGGTGGCAGAAGCCCTTGATAAATCTCAGGTAGAAAAAGCTTTTCTACTCCTCAAAGAATGCCGTGGTAAAGTAGTGCTTACTGGCATCGGAAAAGCTGGCATTATCGCCCGGAAGATATCCGCAACACTTGCCAGTACGGGGACCAGTTCCATATTCCTGCATGCCGCAGAAGGTATTCACGGAGATCTCGGTATGCTGAGTGCGCAGGATGTGGTAGTGGCTGTATCCAATAGTGGAAATACGTCCGAAATGCTTGCCATCATCCCCTTTATCAAGTTTATCGGCATTCCCCTGATCAGCCTCACTGGCAATCCGGATTCGCAATTGGCAAAGGCTTCTGATGCTGTGCTTTGCACCAGGGTCGATGCCAATCTAGAACCCCTGGGCATGGTTCCTACTGCCAGTACGACCGTCGCTCTGGCTTTAGGTGACGCAATGGCTATCGCGCTGCTAAATGATAAGAACTTTTCGCTCAATGACTTTGCTCGTTTCCATCCCGGCGGAGCAATCGGTAAAAGGCTGCTCCTGAAGGTGAAAGACTTGATGCATCAAGGGGATGAATTGCCCAGAGTATTTGACGATACACCACTGATGGATAGCATCCTGGAAATGAGTGTAAAAAAGCTGGGCTGTACCATCGTAGAAAACACAGATGGCATTCTTACAGGCATCATCACTGATGGTGACCTGAGACGACAGATTGAACAAAAGAAAGAAAACCTGCTCAGCTATTCCGCCAAAGAGTGCATGACGGTAGATCCCAAGTCCATTCACCCTGAGGAACTCGCTGTTAGCGCGCTGAACCTGATGGAGAAGCATAGTATTACCATGCTCCCGGTTACCGATTCCGAAGGTAGGGCGGTCGGAATGCTACATATGCATGATCTAATCCGGGCAGGAGTAGTGTAACCCATATCCTCTGGATCAGTCAAGTTTATTCCAAACTAAGTGAATATCATCAGCCACAGGGAGGCTAGTATGTCCGCTCTAAAGCCCTACATCTTCATTACAGATATCGGATCCACTACTACCAAGGGTATCCTTATTCACACGGAAACCAGCCAGATCATAGGCATTGCACATGCCAACACCAGCGTGGAGGAGCCCGATAATGACGTAAAGATCGGAGTGTTGTCGGCTGCTCAGGAACTGGAAAAGCAGATCGGAATCAAGATAGTTGACTCAACCCCAGTCCACGGGGAGCTTTGTTTCTCGGAAAAAGTGAGCTACTTAAGCACTAGCAGCGCAGGCGGTGGATTACAGATCCTGGTGATCGGATTAACCCTCTTTGACAGTGGTAGTTCAGCTAAAAGAGCCGCGTATGGGGCTGGAGGAGTGATCCTGGATGTATTTGCTATCGACGACAAACGTAAGGCTGTGGAGCAAATGCAGGCAATGCGTAATCTGCGTCCGGATATGATCCTTCTGTGCGGAGGCACAGATGGAGGGGCACTAAGCAGTGTACTTAGAATGGCAGAAATCCTGCGCATCGCCAAGCCAGTGCCAAAGTATCAGAGTAAAGATAAGATACCCACTCTATACGCGGGCAATAAAGACGCCGCCGAGATGATCCGTAATATGATCACTCGTGATTTTGACCTGCATATAATGCCTAACCTTCGCCCCGGCTTAAATGTAGAAAACCTAAAGCCTACCCAGGATAAGATTCAAGAGCTCTTTATGGAAAACGTGATGGAAAGAGCTCCGGGATATGCCGGAATCAAGAAAGTAGTGAGCAATCCCATTCTTCCTACTCCTTCAGGTGTTCTCAGAGCCATGCAGAGTCTGGGCAAAGATCAGAAGAACCTGATTGCCTTTGATATCGGAGGCGCCACTACCGACGTGTTTACCAGGATCAACGGTCACTTTCAACGCACTGTGAGCGCAAATCTGGGTATGAGTTACAGCGCACTTAATGTCCTGAAAGAGAAGGGCATCGACAATGTGATGAGAATGCTGCCCCCTGAGATTGATGAGGATTTGGCTCGTAACTATATTGGAAACAAAAGCCTGTACCCCACTGTGGATCCGGTCTCAGAGCAGGAGTTTCGCATTGAACACGTATTAGCCAAGGCTGCCATTCAGATGGCGTATGAACAGCATCGTCAAATGCATTACAACACTCGAAAGATCGGCTATTTGGATATCATCAAGCAGGAAGGCCGCGATAAGTATGAAGAGAAGTTTCATTACATCGAACAGGAAGAGTCCTACTCCTTTTACCCCAGCGAAATAGACATCCTCATCGGTGCTGGAGGAGTGTTTGCCCACGCTCAAAACACAGGGCAATGTATCGATATGTTGATCTCAGGTTTCAAGCCGATGGGAATCACAGAACTGATGGTTGATAAACATTTTATTAGCCCCCATCTTGGTGTTTTATCCACCGCTGATCCAGCTCTTAGCAAGAGGCTACTCGATACGCAATGTCTTCAAGCGCTAGCGCTGCATATTCGCCCTCACTTCCCTTTGAAGAAAGGCATAAAAACACTCAGGATTAAGGCAGATGACCTGCCTGATACGATGATCTTTAGCGATGAATTCATAGTACTTGAGCCCAAAAAAGGACGCAAGCTATACATCGAACCTGCCCGGAAGTGTCTTTTGAATGGAACTAGCGAGCAAATCGAGCTGATAAGTGACCGAATGATCATCCTTGATACAAGGCTGGACCAGGAAGTATATAATCACACTGTAGAATGCACTTTAAGTATGTACCATCATTCTACTGGATATGCGATGTTTAGGAATGATAAAATAGCTCGTATGGATACCTACACCAGGATGGTTGATTTACCCTACAAGGGTGAGATCAAAGTGGAAATAGCCGATCAGGTAGAAGCAGAAGACTTGATAGCGGTAAATCAGTATGACCCGGCAAGGCTATTTGTGATCCCCGCCATTCCAACTCGTCCCGGAATCACTGAACACGTAATCAGAGAGAGCATCAAGGTACATGTCGGCGATCATATTCACTACGATCAGGTGCTAGCACATCCTGTACCTCAAGCGGGAATAGCACATTCCTTCCGCTCCCCTGTCCGAGCCAGAGTTGAGTACATTGAGTATTCCGCGGGATTGATCGTTGCCTCTGAGATCCAAGACTATGACATGAAGCCACATCCAATAAACATAGCCGCAAAACTCCAGGTAAAGCCAAAACAAGCAGCTAGATACTTGATCAAGCATCCCGGAGATTTTGTATATGAAGATGAAATCCTGGCCAGAATACTGGGTAAGAACCGCATCGGCATAGCCAAAGCGCCCAGCACTGGACAGATTGTTGCATTAGACAAGGATACGGGAATCATGACCATACGCTATCCGGACAGAGCCTACGAGTATCATGCATTGGTAAGGGGTATAGTAAGCGCTGTGGAAGAAGGTAAATCTGCAGAAATTACTTACAATGCTCAGCGACTGGAAGCTGCCATCGGATGGGGACAGAAAGTATACGGCATTCTACAAGTAATCGATAGGTCACAGATATCCGCTCTGAATGAGACGGCCATTGCGGTACTCACCTACAAACCTGATGATAATGACTTCGAAATGATACTGCAAGCTAAACCTAGGGCAATAATCTGTCCGAGCATTGATGAGCACTTTATCCGGGATTATCTGGGCCAGGAACAGGGTGTGATCAATACTGGATTTGAAAATCCTGAGTCGTCCTTGATCCTGATCCAGGGATTTGGTGACATTAACTACACCGATTCACAATTGGCATTCTTGACTGCATCGTCGGGTAAGGCATGCTTTGTGGATCCTCACACCAGGATCAGAGCCGGAGTGGTAAGAGCATCCATCTTTGTGATGGAAAACTAAAAGATGATAAAGAGTAAAGCAGCCTAATACTGGAGTATCAGGCTGCTTTATAGTTTACTTCAAAGAGGCAAGCTTATTTTTTTGCTGGTCTTTGCACTTAAGTAAATCGCTTGGATGATCTCCACGGATTTGCGTCCATCGCGACCGTCTGTGGAGGGGACAGCCTTGCCAAGTAATACGTCCACTACATTGCGATAATAGGGATTGTGCCCAAAGCCATAGATATTGGGTGGCTGGTAATTTGCGTCCTGGGCAATGCGGTCGTCATCATCATAGTCTTCGAATTCCCATTTCTCTATCTTGTTCACGGCTACTCCGCCCACTTTGACGATGCCTTTCTCACCGATGATAGTGATGGATCCTTCGTAATTCTTTGGGTAAGTAAGCATAGTAACGTTTATCGAGGCAATGATTCCGCTACGAAATTGGAGAATGGCGCTGCCGGTGTCTTCGGCTTCTATCTTTCTGGCCATGGTGGCAGTAAAAGCAGAAACGCTATCCACATTGCCTAAAAGCCAATAAATGGCATCCACATAGTGACTGGCTTGGTTCATATAAGCGCCTCCGTCAAACTCCCAAGTTCCACGCCACTTTTCTGCATCATAATAGGCCTGGGGACGTGTCCAAAAAACATTAGCCTGCGCCATGTAGATTCGGCCAAAGCGGTTTTTATCAATAGCCCGTTTCAGGAGCTGCATGGTGCTATTAAGACGGTTTTGCTTTACGACAAAGAGCCTCACCTGGTTTTCATCGCAAGCGCGGATCAAGCGATCGGCTGCTTCGATATTTATCGCCATGGGCTTTTCCGTGAGAACGTTCACCTTGGCTTTTGCTACGTCAATGCCCATATTGGGATGCATCCCGCTGGGAGAACAGATGGAAACCAGATCCAGTTTCTCTTTGGCGAGCATTTCATGATAATCTGTGTAAACAGCAGGGATATGATATTCTGCAGCAGCCTTATCGGCTTTATCGGGGAGAATATCAGATACAGCTACAAAGTCAGCTTCCGGAATCTGCGATATGGCTTCAAAGTGATTCTTTGAGATTCTGCCACATCCGATGAGTCCAAGTCTTACTTTCTTCATTTGATAAAGACTCCTTACTATTGGGGATTTGTGATTCTATTCAAGCGCTCGCGGATCAGATCCGATACTGCGGCGGGGGAATACTTCTTGAGGATCAAAGAACGCCCGGCGCGGCCGATTTGGTCTCTCGCTTCAGCGTTTTGGATCAGATGAGTAGTTTTCTTTACAAAGCCTAGATTATCGTCAGCGATCATCAGTTCCACTTCGTCGTGAGCATCCAGGCTTTTCGCTACATTGGATGTGGTAACCACGGGCAGTCCACAAGCCATGGCTTCCAGGGCCTTATTCTGGATACCTGCGCTGAAATACATCGGCGCTACAAAGATATCTGCTGCCATTAACTCGGAGTATAGATCGTCCACAAATCCGAGAACTCTAGTGCCATTTACTTTATCCAGAGCCAACACTTCTTTGGATGGATTAGCTCCCACAATGAGTAATTCCAGCGTGGGATAATCTCGCAGCAGAGCAGGCATTATCTTATAGCAGAGATTCTGGGCTGCCACCACATTATGTGCCACACTCATGTTCCCTGTGAAGATCAGACGGCCATGGAATTGCTTCTGGGGTAGCGATTCAGGTATTATCACTTGATTGGGCAACACAATGCTGCGATGATGGGCCTGTAAGCCTAACATGGAGATATCTACCGGAGATATCACCCAATTCTCCGCGAAGAGATTGGCTACTTTAAGCTCGTATTGAGCAGTGCGTTTGGCTTCTTCGCGAAAGAATATGCGTTTTAGCAAACCGAGATGCTGCAAACTGCGTGAATACTCAAGTGAGATACAATCAGTGTAATCCAGAACCACCTTGTGATGAGACAGATGCATGGCATAAGGCACCATGCGGACAAGATGGCAGTACACAGCATCATATCCCCTTGGATCAAGACTTCGGACCAGTTTCATGAACTTCGGATTTAGATAATACGCTACTTGAAAGGGCAAAGAGGAGAAAAGATTCGAAGCAAGATTCCACAAGGCGCGCCAACGGGGATGTGAGATAAAGTGACATTCTGCAATCTCTTCTTTCATCACCTTCATGGCTTTTGCATCAGCATGAGGGTCGACCAGAGATATCAGGCACACCTCACCCATCGCGGTAAATTGCCGCAAGAGATACAATGTTCGCACTTTATCCCCCCGATCGGGTGGATAGGGAATGCGTGAACTGATAAATATAGTCTTCACAAATTCTCCAGCACGGATCTGTACATATCTGGGTAAGTGCTTTCTTCAAAGGCTTGCATGTCTTGCCGATTACCAATAATCATCATGGATTGAATGCAATACATCAAGCACTATCTACGTCTCACCTGCCATGCGGTACTAGTTATCTGCCGCTGTACACTCTGTCAAGGATATTCCCCATTCAAACCCTTTGTCATGCTTTTTTCAGGCTGTGATCATGCCTTTACTATAGGGCTAAGTATCGGCTTGATCGGTAGTGACAAACTATGTTAAAGGGGCGTGATTCCTGATAATTTCCGCAACCAAGCTTGGTTTCAAGTTTCTTAGACATTCTGTGGAGCAAGCCGACTTTGTCCTATTTTGGACGCAGGGGGCGCACGGGGTATCGGATCTGATCGTGATTGCTTTAGGATTAAATGGAGCTGTTTGTCTCTCATCCCCTGGACCAAAGATTACGAAACTTGGTAAGTGATGGCACGAAGCGATATGCCCGATTCCGGAATCAGTATTGATGATCATGCTACTTATTTTTAGTGTCTCATACACAACGTCCAGACTAACCCCACTTAAGATTGGTGCAGATAGACGCCGGCTCAAGGCTCTGCCCTCTTCAAGTTCATCAGGGCCAGCTATGACATAGAACTTCCACTTCGGAAAGTCCTTATTGAGGAGTCTCACCAATTCCATAAAATACTCCAAATCCCATCTGCGATATTTATTCTTGGCAGTGCAACCGGGATGTATAGCTACAACAAAGTCCTTTGCACCAAAGTAGCGAAAGAAAAAGGCTTTGGCTTCTGCAGATGCTGACTCCTTACTGTAATAGCGAGTTCTGAACAGACTGTTATACTGAGGCTCTCTCTTAACTATTTTAGCTTCAGGTAGCGGGAAGACAAGCTTGAAGATATCATGATCTGCCCAGGTTCTAAGCATCGATGCGTTAAAGGGAATCTGAGTAGTATAGAATGGACAGGGTTTCCCCTGATAATCACCTATCCGACATCTTGCTCGAATCAGCCATGAAAACAAACCGGCCTTTATGGCGCTAATCCCCGATGTAGTAATGCTATAATCGTACTTCTCCCGCCCTAATCTGGCTATCATCGGCAGTAGCTGGGATGGTTTGTAGCTGCATTGGTGGACCTCAGAAGTGTATGGCGCACTCTTTATCGGGAGCATGGAGCTTCCCTGAAACACAGCAAAATCAAACATGACTTCCGGGAATAAATGATGTATTAGCTCCAAAACCGGTGTAAGGAGAATCATATCTCCAATACCCCAAGTATGGACAATCAGGTATTTACAAGCCATGTTGAAAGACCCCAATCAGTCTCTGGGTGAGATTTTTTCGAGAGAAAGAATCTACAATATCCATATTTGTACGTTTCATATTTCCGGTCAGCAGTTTATTGAGAGCTGCCAGAATTGCTTCTTCATCTTCGATAAATGCATAAGCTCCTGTATTAGTCTGTTCCAGAAGATCTTTAACTAAACCGTGGCGAGGTCCTACAGCAAGTATCGGTTTCCCGATTTTAATCAGTTCAAAAATCTTGCCGGTTAAAACTCCCGTAGATTCAGTGTCATTGTTATTTATCAGGATATTGATGTCTGCTCCAGCGGCGAAGTTGATGGCTTCCTGATGTGTCTTATAACCCCAGTATTGGAAGAATGACAACTGCATGTTCTGAATCTCTTCGAGCACTTCTTTGGCTATGGTGCCTATGTGAATATACTGGAAATCAAGCGATTCTATATTTGCGATAGCTCGCAGCAATGGGAGTGGATTTCTAATATGTCCATAGATCTTGCCCATATAGACAAAAGTAAACTTGCTAAACTTATGTGCCTTGACGTTAGCAAAATCATCTTCATCGAATCCATTGGTAACGACCACAGCTTTTTGCTCAATCCATGCATAGTGATTGGTGTACCGTTCCTTGATGTAATCTGTGACATAAAGAACACGATCACAAGTTTTTAGCACCAGATCGTCACATCGGCGGATCAAAGCATAACGAAATGGCATAACGTTTTGCTCAATGAGAGGTTCGAATTGCCATGCGTCTCGATAATCCGCAACCCAGAATACTTTGTCCTTGAATACATGTTTTAGCGCGACTCCAATCAATAGTGCGGAGAAAGGGAAGCCAGTGATATAAACATTACGGAGATCATGCTTACGGATAGTTTTGATAGCTGCAACAAGTGCAAATGGAGCCCAGCCAATCTGCTTGTCAATTGGGAAAACAATGTCGTTGATCAATTTGGCAGCGCCCCATATCAGGCGCTTCAACAGACTCAGTTTGTTCGCAGTTTTTGCGCGAATATCTGCCACTTTGTCTGTGGCGGAGGCAGTCAAGCCCCAGCTATGTGTTTTAATGATGTGTGCTTTTGGAGGGACATCATCGCAAAGAGATGCATCAACAACGTTCTTAGGCAGTTTCTTTGGAGTAATGACCCAGCACTGCCATCCCGCACGGTCTAGATACTTCAAGAACTTTAGGGGTCTCTGAACACCACTCTCTCCAGTGGGAGGAAACTCATTGACGATCATCAGGATCCGATTATCACATTTCATAGACACTCCTGATGCGGTCGCATAGCTGTTCCATGCGGAAATCCCGATCTACCATTATCTTCCCCGCTAATGCAATGCTTTTCGCTTCCATGGGATGGTTTATAATCCAACGGATTTGTTGCTCAATGCTCTTTATGCTTTTAGGCTCGACGAGAAGGCCATTATCTCCGTGTTTGATTACACCATCGATACCCTGGCCTCTTACTCCAACGGTAACGATTCCGGCAGCCATAGCTTCCAGATAAACAATCCCAAAGGTCTCGCTATAGCTTGGTAGGATGAAAGCATCAAAGAGGGGATACATGTTTCTCAAAAGCGTGTTCTCGATTGCCCCAAAACAACAGATGGCATTTTGCATTCCATGATCCGTGATCAAACGGTCGAGGGTTTCTCGCTGATCACCATCTCCGAAGATTGCAAGGCGGATGTGTTTACCATCCCTCACAATCCCGGCAACAGCCTCTATCAAAAGGTCAAACCCCTTGGTGGACTTCAAATTCCCCGCGCTGATGATCCGGAACTCAGATCCCTCCAGGAAGGACGCCACCTTGTCGATCAACGGATCTGATACGGTGCTAAATGGTTTGATTGCATTTCCTATCATGCTGATACTATGAGTCTCAACGATAGCTGATATCTGTTGGATGAGTTGGTTATTGACACAGAAGATGTGATCCCAGCTCCGATAGGCTATTGGTAATAGACACCGATATATCATGCGTAGAATCGGATTCTTGATCCTGACTGGATGCGTGGTCATGTTGTGCACAGTCAAATAGTGCTGAATCCCGGATTTGTGTAACATGGGAGCTAAGTTTACGAGTTCTGGGACGTGTCTGCAATCATGAACGTGGATTATATCTGGTTTGATCTCTTGGATTACTTTTCTCAGTCGAGGAATCACTAAATACCTATATTTAATTGTGTTGAGAAGAAACAGAGGTCGAATCATCTTGAAATAGTCGTGATACTCTCCATCGGGAGCTTTTCTAGGTATCAGGCTCGAATAAACATCAAACATATGCGTAGCATATACATACACATCATAGTACTTCATCAACTCTTGCACTTGATGTTTTACGAAGATACCGCCATTAGGATTAAATTGATCTGGATATAGGTCTGTGATTATGAGAAGTCTCACTTGATCATTTCTCATTTATCAATGCTTTCTCGCCGGCATCAGAGATACCGCGAAATCTCTGATTTCTAACAAATCTGACTTACGGGGAACAAGATAAGACAGCATAGTCCTTCCGGTTGTGTAATGCTCAAAAATCACAATCAATACAAACCAAAGAGTATAAGCAATACTGGTGGCTAAAGCAGCTCCATATATACCCCAAACGGGAATCAAGAGTAGATTCAGGGCTATGTTTAACAATAACGCTATAGCCGGGAAGACAATGCTGATAACTGGAAATCCCTTGCTGTTCAGGTAGTTATTGAACAAGGAACCAAAGGAAAGGCTAAAGCTGGCTGGAATCAACCATAAATATACGCCATATACTGGCAGGAACTCCACACCAAAGAATATCCCCAAAAGGATTCTACCCAAGAGAATAAAACCGAGGTTGGCCACACCCAGGACTATTGTAAAAACAAAGATTATTCGACGCATGATGTCCCATTTATCTTCAATGGTGACGCTATCCGCAAGCTTGACCAAGAGTAGATTACCCACAGTGTTTGATGCAATTTGCAAAACATCTATGATATTTGCTGCAATGGAGTAGATCCCTACCTGGCTATAATCTAATGCTCTCTTGATTAATATAATATCTGCACGAATCAAGAATGTAACCAAAAGAGATGATACAAAAACACGAAAACTATATGTATAGATTATCTTCAGTAAACCCGGATCGAAACGGAACTTTATCGGTCCTAACTTAGTAGTGCTCTGAATGTACCCGATTATCAACAGATGAGAACCAAGTACAATAGCTAGCATAAATATGAGTTTATTAACATCTCTAATGAACAACAGAGCAATCAACAGCAAGATCACGATGAATAAAGTACTTAAGAGTCTGGCTATGGAAAGGTCCCATATCCTATTCATCCCTACTTGGAAGGATTGTAGCTGCAATCCAAACTTAGAAGTAGTAATTATGGCCACCAACAACAAGGTTGATGCCCTACTTAACTCAAAGCTAAGAAACTCACTCCAGAAACCGATGAAGCTAAGACCAACAAAACCTAAAAGGATACTCTCAAGAAGAAACAAGAACAAGGTAAAGCTGTAAACCTCATGAATCTTCTCCGGGAACTTTCTGGCTAAATACGGTATGCTCCTGGATACACCCATGTCCAGGATGGCCCACGCGAAGCCGGTCATGGTCAATAGATAGCTGTACTCACCCTTAATCTTCACGCCAAGATATCTGGCGGACATAAAACTGGTAAAAAAAGATGCTATCATGATCAAGAGACGGAAGCTTCCGCTGGTAAGGATATTCTTCTTCAGATTGATCTCGTTCATATCCTTAGGCCTTCTTGAGGAGCATGTTTCTGGATAGAGCCAACATAATCAGCATCATTCCAGCAATCTGCAATGCACCCAGTTTTTCCTGCAATATAAGGTACGCCAGGATCGATGCCAGCGCAGGTTTGAGAAAGAAATAGATGGATGCGCGAGACGCACTTAGCTGTTTCATCCCTTCGAAATATAGCACATAGGCCAGACCGGTCACCACCAGTCCTAGGTAAATGATCAACAGGATACTGCGCAGATTCGGATCAAAGAGCATACTTTTACCGATGACCAGGTTGATCAGCGCTAAAAGGATGCCCCCGATGAGGAACGACATTGAGTTTGTAATCAAGTTGCCGTGTCTGGCCACCAAACGCTTTGTCAGTACGGTATAGAGAGCAAAAGTAACACAGGCCAGAATGGCAAAGAGTATCCCCAGAGGCAAGTTTAGATAGAGCCCGGAGCCCAAATCTCTTTCGGCGCAGATAATCAGTCCTAAGCCAGCAATCCCGACCACCAGGGAAATAATCTGAAGCTTAGAAAGCTTTTCTCTGAGTATATAGATCGCAAACACGCTCACAAATAGAGGATTCATACTCACTATCATCGCGGTTAGCGATGCTTTGCCAAAGTAGATCGCAAGCTGCAAGAGCAGCATACTTACCACGACGTTGAGAAATCCCAAAGCGCCGAAGGAAAGCAGGCTGCTCTTGTCCAAGCTATGCTTATTGTGCACCATCTGTCGCACTGCAAACGGGGCAATAACGGCTCCTCCGATGATGAACCTCCAGGCGGTGATGGCAAACGGTGAAATCTCCGTTCCCAAAAGCTTGCCGGAAAGTTCCAGGGAAGACCATATGCATATCGTTAACAGGCAATATAGATGGCTTTTGAACTTCAAGTTATTTCATCAGGATCATTTTTTTGGTGGAGCTGTAGCTTCCGGATTTGAGACGGAAGTAATACACTCCGCTGGATACAAGTTTGCCACTGTTGTCGGTACCATTCCAGTGCAGATTATTCAATCCTTTTTCAGCGGCACTGATATTGAAATCCTTCACCAACTGACCCTTTTGGTTATATATGCTTACCATGGCGGGAGCAGCTTTGTCCATGTTGAATTGGATGGTGGTGTTGGGATTAAAGGGATTGGGATAGTTACCGATGAGAGCGATACCGGCTGGGGTAACCACCGGGTCACCATTTGATACGGGGTTGAAATCAGCCAGCATGCGGGGAGTGATTTGTGCTCCGCTCTGGAAATGCGCAATGATGCCCTGGATGCTGAAATTACCTTGATGCATGGGAGTATCGATGTAATCCACATCATAGAATGATGTACGGAAAGTCATGGCTCCAGTAGCATCAGAAATGGGGTAATTTACGGCAGGATTGGTAGTATAATTGCCGCTGGGGCTGTCGAAATGCACAGCATCAATATACACCAGTCGGGATTGATACATATTCACACCCACATCACCATTCAGTTGAGCAATAGTGACAGTAGGAATAAAGACCTGGTTGCCACTGGAAGCAGGTGCACCCGGATCGAGGGTGGGAATGAACTGCAGAGTTTCGTAATACATGTTCAGCTTACCGGTAAGTCCAGCTATAGCATCGCCAATCTGATAATTGGTGGTGATCACGTTTGGTTGATCGTCGATCAGAATCGCTGCATTGGCATCCTGCACGAACTTTTGGTTGCGATTACTTTGCTTGAAAGTGAGAATCACATTACCAGGAATATGGTAAATGGTGCTATTATCGGCAATTTGCTGGCGCAATTCAGCGATATCTTGAACTACTACGGGGAATATATAATTCGCAGTGGCAGTATAGGAAGGATCCATATCATCAGCCCACGCTTTGGCCTTGATGGAGGTGCTTATGTTGATCGGGATGGGATTGCTGTATTGAGTAGAGCTGGTGGTAGGTTCAGATCCGTCCAGAGTGTAACGAATTACGGCACCGGCAGTGCTGGAACTGAGACTCACGTTTATGGCTGTAGTATAGGCTCCGGCTGGGGGATCGAAAACAGGGGTTCCCGCCATCTCTCCACCACCGGGATTGAAAGTGTGAGCACCAATGTTATCGAAGTAATCCTGTGCTTCCACCAACCATTCGCTATCGTCCATATTGGTGCCAGCAGATGTTGCCCAGTTCGTATTCCCCTGAGCTATATTGGGTTTACGAATGAGAGTGTGATTCAGAGTAGCTCCGGTCACTCCTGCAACGTCCCAAGCAGTTCCGGGATCCACCATATAAACGCCTATGATATCTATCATGGTTTCACCATGGAAGAGTCCCAAAGCGTCGTCACCATTGAAGTAGGTAACCGTGCTGGTGATATCAGATACGTTCAGGATGGCGGCGGCGGCTTGCGCATTGGCTATCACATAAACTTCATTATTGGCCAGGCTGCCTTCCAATGTTATGGAATTGGTGGCACTCCATTCTCCGCCGTTGGAGCCGAGTTTTACGGAGTATTCAGAAAGATCGACTGTTTCTCCAGTGCCATTGAAGATTTCGATGGCTTTGTTGTTTGAAGATCCTTCAATGTATTCACTGAAGAAAAGGTTGGCTGCTTGTGCGAAGATCATTGTGATCGCAGCTAACAGGAACAGGGTTACAAGTGTTTTTTTCATCATGTTTACCTCACATGTTTATAATTTTTAACGCGCTGTACAGAAATGCTCCTGCCAGCAATATACTATCCGTTCTGTCCAAAACGCCCCCATGCCCCGGTATGAGGTGAGAGCTATCCTTTACGTTACCAAATCTCTTTATCATGGATTCCAGCAGATCGCCCAACTGGCCAAAGACACCTGCCGCAATTGAGATTACGAGCATCTGCGGCCAAGGGACGATTGCGAATCCACTTGCATACAATATAAGCAAAGCCACAAATGGGGCAAGAACTCCAGCGATAAAGCCTTCTCTGCTCTTTTTTGGGCTAACTTGTGTAATTCCACGCATTTTACCAAAACGCATACCAACAAAATAAGCCACTGTATCCACAATCCAGATCATCAGAATTAAGGCAAGTAATATTTTGGAGGGTTCATGATACCAGGCTATTTTTACGATCATTGCAGGGAACATCGCAGTATAGATGATGCCAAATATAAGGCTGTACATACGTGGAATGCTTACAGATACATCCCAGGTAACCAAAGCTTGAATGAAAGCGATGAATATCACCAGCCACAATATGGGAAACTCCAGGTTGGGAAAGAAAACCCACGCGCAATAGAATAAAGGACTTAGCACCAACCAGATTAGCGATAATCTATTGCCGGTGTTTGTCATCATTTCCCGGTATTCCTGCGCCCCAAGGATGCTGACAAACAGGAACATAAGGAAGATCGGGATTCCCTCAAAATATAAAGCGAGCAGAAGTACCGGCATGAAGATCAATGAAACCAGTACTCGTTTACTCAGATCGCTCATCACTACACTCCTCCAAATCTTCTAGTCCTGGTTTGATAATCCAGTAGCGCTTCCAAAAAGGCTCGCTTTCCAAAATCGGGCCACAAAGTCTGAGTAATATAGATTTCTGCATAGGCAGATTGCCACAATAGAAAATTCGACAGTCGTGATTCCCCGCTGGTCCTGATGATCAGATCGGGATCGGGTTGCCCAGCAGTGTAGAGATACTCTCCGAAGTTATCCGTTGTCAGCATCTCTATCTCTTTCGAGGTCATGCGCTTGATTGCTTCCACGATTTCGAGTCTGCCTCCATAGTTAAAGGCGATATTTACCTTCATCCCATTATTCTGATGCGTTTGGGCAGCAAGTGAGCGGATTTCCTCCATATACTGAGGATCTATACCTCTATCCGAACCGATGAAATCCACTCTGATGTTCTGCTCGTTCAGTTCAGGTATCTCTTTGATCAAAAACTCTTTGAGCAGTTTCAACAACCCGTCGATCTCATCCTGCGGGCGATTCCAGTTTTCTGTGGAAAAAGCATAGAATGTGAGCAGTTCAAGCTTTAATTCCACTCCCAATTCCACAACTTCCCGGATCGCATCAGCGCCCGCCCGATGACCTAATAGCCGCGGACGTAAGCGTTTTTTGGCCCAGCGTCCGTTGCCATCCATAATGATCCCGATATGCCGGGGTTTTCTACCAAGATCCAGCTTGGGTAATAGCTCTTTGTAGTCCTTGTCAGCCATTCATCCTCGTTTTTGCCACCATCTTCAGCCATGCGTAGATAAAGGGATCAAGATCACCATCCATCACCTTATCCACCTGTCCGCTTTCGTGATTTGTACGGTGATCTTTCACCATCTGGTATGGTTGAAACACATAGGAGCGGATTTGATTACCCCATCCGATTTCTGTTTTAGTGTTTTCAGTATTCTTCTTTTCCTGCTCGCGAAGCTCTTCATAATATTGATACAAGCGGCTTTTCAAGATCGCCATGGCCTTTTCACGGTTTTGGATCTGAGAACGCTCATTCTGGCAGCTAACTACTATGTTTGTGGGCAAATGGGTGATCCGTACGGCGGAATCGGTAGTATTCACATGCTGCCCCCCTGCTCCGCTGGAACGATAAGTATCTACTTTTAGGTCTTTGGGATCAATCTCCACTTCTATATCGTCATCAAATTCAGGATAGACAAAGACGGAGGCAAATGACGTCTGCCTTTTTCCCTGTGCATTAAACGGACTCATGCGCACCAGGCGGTGGATGCCAATCTCGCTCTTCAGCAAGCCATAGGCCATATTACCACTAATCTCTATGCTAGCGCTCTTGATGCCCGCTTCTTCTCCAGGAAGACTGTCGATCACATTAAAGCTGTATTTGTTGTTCTCTGCCCAGCGCATGTACATACGAAGCAACATCTGTGCCCAATCCTGTGCTTCAGTGCCTCCCGCCCCCGCGTGGATTGTAAACAGGGCATCGTTGTGGTCATACTTATCGTTCAAAAGACACTCTATTTCTGCCTTTTCAGTAAAGGCACGAATCCCCGGCAAAGCGTCAACCGCTTCCGTAAAAAGACTCTCAGAGTATTCCTCATCCAGAAAGTCAATATAGGTCTGCAGCTCTTCTTTGGTGCTCTCCAGCTTCTGGATATGATCCAATTCATCGCGCAACTGTGCCAGTCTTTTACTTATCTTTTTGGCTCGATTCTGATCATTCCAAAAATCTGCTTTGTTCATTTCTGCTTCCAGCTCCGCCAGTTCAGATTCTCTGGACGCTTGATCCATCAGACGGCGCACTTCCGAGATCTGCCCCATCAAATCTTGAGCATCTTTCTTAAAATCAATATATTCCATTGTGTTTCCTTGAATTATCTTCAGAAGCGCATGATCTCATAAAGCGCCAAATCGTCAAGTATTTCTTGCTTTGCATTCTTTGCTATAGCCATTTTGGAGCAATTCACGTTTCCTATTTGTTGGTGATGACGTGACGAGCGCCCCACCCTCTCCGAGTTCTAAACCTAGCGCTAGCCAAGCTCTAATGTAGTCTTGACGATTAGGGCTTGATATGAAGTGAAAACGGCCTTCAAACAGGGATAAGGAAGGCAGAAACACTTGGAAACAAAAAAAAGCTTCATCCCTATTATCCTAGCCATTCAAAAGCATCATGACCAGAATCGGGAATGAAGCGTATATTTAGCCTTGATTAATGCTTAGAAATTGTAGCTGCCGCCACCTTCCAACCCGCGATATGTGGGAAGGCGGAAACGGTACTTGAGGCCCTGTTCGGGATGATAAAAGCTGAATGGCGCTTTGAGATTACTTTTCCAATATGGAGTTTGCGCATCCTTGGTTTCCACCTTTGTGTCTCTCACCACCGCAGTCATCAAATCGGGAAAATCCAACATGTCTTCTGTCATGTTCTTAAATAGAGCATGAGTAAAGACGCTATAATTTGAGCTGGCAGGACGCAATTCTTCACCTGATCCGGCGGCCATGGCAAAGCCCTGATTTGCACCGAGTTTATCGATGGAAGCCAGTCCCTTGTCTTTACCACAGGGATTCTTGAAAAACGATGTGCCGATCTGGCGTGATTCCAGGAACATGAAAGATTCTGTTGCTCGGGATATCGCTTCCAGAACCACATCAACGCTGATCAGTTGATTACCCTTAACCTTGGGATCCACATTGGTGACAATATAGTTTTTCCCGCACTCCTGTTTGGTGAAACCGCTATAGTATAAGACTGCTACATCGCCTATTCCTAGATCCTTCTTGAAGTCATCCAGTGCTTTAGTGAACTCGCTGTAGTTAAGATCCGTCTTGTGTACCACTGTGTAGTCCAGAGCTTTGAGGGCATCTGCGGCCAATTGCGCATCGTTTTTGGCGCTGCTGAAGGTTTTTTTCTCATAAGATGAATTGCCTATTACCAACGCTTTTCTCTGGGCAAATGCACCGAGGCTGACTAGCAAGATCAACCATGTGATCAGTATCTTTTTCATCGTGTCTCCTTTCATTGTATCAACTGAGGGTTGAAGCTCGCATATACGCGGCATATTCGTCAAGGAATATTTCGTTTTACACATAAAATACAAAGGCAGGATGGATATCCTGCCTTATTATTCTGTGAGTTAGTTGTCGGGTTTACACAAGACCCTGGTCGCACATGGCGTTGGCAACCTTGAGGAATCCTGCGATGTTCGCGCCCTTCACGTAATTCACCCAGCCATCAGCTTGAGTTCCGTTTTCACGGCAGGCTTCGTGGATGTTACGCATGATGCTGTGAAGCTTTTCGTCCACTTCATCACGATTCCAGTTCAAGCGCATTGAGTTTTGAGTCATTTCCAGGCCAGAAGTTGCTACTCCGCCAGCATTTGCAGCTTTGCCGGGGGCAAAGAGAATCTTGGCGTTCATAAAGACTTCCACAGCTTCCGGAGTGCAAGGCATATTAGCGGCTTCGCATACGCATTTGCAGCCATTGGCGACAAGAGCCTTGGCATCTTCTACGTGCAATTCGTTTTGGGTGGCGCAAGGAATGGCTACATCCACTTTCACTTCCCAAGGACGCTTTCCGGCAAAGAACTTGGCACCGGGGAACTTGTCGGCATAATCGCAAACGCGGTCATTATTGGAGGCACGTAGCTCAAGCAGGTAATCGATCTTTTCAGCATTCAGGCCGGCTTCATCGTAGATATAGCCGTCAGGACCAGAAATGGTGACCACTTTACCACCAAGTTCGGTTACTTTTTGTGCGGCGCCCCAGGCAACGTTTCCGAATCCGGAAAGAGCCACTTTCTTGCCTTCAAAGGTTTCACCCTTGGTCTTCAACATTTCTTCGGTGAAATAGACAACGCCAAAACCGGTGGCTTCGGGACGAATCAGGCTGCCGCCCCAGGTTCTGCCTTTACCGGTGAGAACTCCGGTAAACTCGTTGTGCAATTTCTTGTACATGCCAAACAAGTAACCAATCTCACGGCCACCGACACCGATATCGCCGGCGGGAACGTCCGTATCAGCACCGATGTGACGATAGAGCTCAGCCATGAAGGACTGGCAGAAACGCATGATTTCGGCGTCGGAACGACCCTTTGCGTCGAAATCGCTACCGCCCTTACCGCCCCCCATGGGTAAAGTGGTAAGGCTGTTCTTGAAAATCTGTTCAAAACCCAGGAACTTCAAAATGGAGAGGTTTACGCTGGGGTGAAAGCGAAGGCCACCCTTGTATGGGCCAATGGCGCTGTTGAACTGTACGCGGTAACCACGGTTTACATGCACTTCACCTTTGTCGTCCATCCAGGGGACGCGGAAAATGATGGTGCGTTCGGGCTCTACGATGCGTTCGAGAATGTTGTTTTTTACGAAACGGGGATTGCTTTCATAAGCTTCCCAGATGGTTTCTACAACTTCTTTGACTGCCTGAAGAAACTCGGGTTCGCCGGGGTTCTTCGCTGCGACCTTGGCCATGAATTCATTAAAGGTCATTTGGATTCCTCCATACTTATTTTGTTTTTTTACCACTATAAAAATCTTCACTTTTATGTCAAGCAAATCCGCGTCCGTAAATCCCCCAAGATTTGCCAATCTGATGTGAGATCAAAACGAGAGCCGACGATACCTGGGAATGCGGACTTCGCATACGAGTACATATCTCCTTTGCCCCTCGCCCCCTGCTGACCCGTACTTTACACGTAATCCACTTGAATTCCTCCTGAACTGGGTTCGGGTGGAGTTCAAGTGGGTTTCGAGTGGAGTACATCTGGTTAATGGGCCAGATGTCTGGCTCATCCTGAGATTTGTCAAATGGGTGTCACGTTTTGACATCCCGGCGTCACTTCTTAGTTACGTTAAACGTGCTGGGGAAAAAAGGGTAAGGGCTAGAAGGTTTGGGTGAGAACCAATACTGAAAGCTGATCAAACTCCACCACTCAGATCTGGGCAATGTACATGATTAGTTTTCCCTTGACTCACAGTGGCTCAACTGAGAATTTGCATGCAGCTAAGATGCGGAGTTTATTACATGCGTAAGATTGACTATAACAAAGAGATGAACAAGATATGCCGCTTTCTGAAGGATTACCTGACTTCCAGCGGCCTATCGAAGTACATCATTGGCATATCCGGCGGTATTGATAGCGCTCTATCAGCCGCTTTAGCAGTAAAAGCGATTGGAAAAGAAAACGTAATTGGCATTATGATGCCTTACAGACTCAGCAATCCTCAGAGTTTAAAGGATGGACAAATCCTCTGTAATTATCTGGAAATTGCCCACGAAGTTATCGATATCAGCCCCATTGTGGATTCATGGTTCGCAAATAGTGAACCTGATGCAAGTCCGTTACGCCGTGGAAATTGGATGGCGCGCACACGGATGTGTGTGCTTTATGACCTTTCTGCCAAATACGGCGCACTAGTAGTTGGCACCAGCAATCAGAGCGAATTGATGACGGGCTATTTTACTCAGTTTGGGGATTCGGCGTGTGCGTTGGAACCCATCGGCCAGCTTTACAAGACTGAGGTGTGGGAAATGTCGAAACTACTGAATATTCCCAAACAGATCATAGACAAAACCCCCAGTGCCGATCTCTGGGAGGATCAGAGCGATGAGGCAGAAATGGGAATTGGCTACTCTGATTTGGATGAGATTCTTTACGCCATACATCACATGCAAGACACCACGGTCTTTGATCCTAATAAACTAAGTACTGTGTACAAATTGATCGCCAGAAGCCAATACAAACGGATGGCGCCACCTCTACCGGAGCAACCATGTTCTCTCTAAGTGCAAAAGATCGCTGCAAGAAGTGCCGTATTCAGCGCGCATTACGTCACTGCCCTCGAGTTAACAAAGGACTATGCTGGCGCTGTTGCAACGATATACGCGTTGATCTGAAGTGTCCTGAGAGCTGTCCCTACGCGGGTAAGAAGCTAGAGCATAATCCCCTCCCCGCCTTCAAGGCGGATACTTTGGCCGAGATGAATCATGCTATCAAACACTATATTGATCTGTGGATCGGCAAAGGCAATCTACTTTTTGACGGCATGAGCCCCAAGGCTTACGCCTCCTCAAATGCATCAGAAATGCTTACCTGGCTTTCCGGATTTCAATATCCGGACTACTTCCCCCTGGATTATCTGATGCAAAAGATTGGGCTCGAAGTAGAGCCTGCTCGAAAGACTGACAACCCGGAGCAGGTGGCGAGTAAGTATCTGGAACATATCATCGCTCTGGAGTATGACGATCTTCGCCACCTAACCATGAACCAATCCCCTCTTGCCGATCTGAGAGAAAGATACAAGGACATCCTGAGAGCTGTCCCTTTCCTGAAGAAAGTAAAAAGCTTCTGCCCCATTCATACCGGTTTTAGTGAGGATGGCAGCAGTGCTCTGGTATTTGTGGAACTCAATCACAAACAGGAATGGACTTTAGTACTGCGCAAAGATGCAGATAACTGGTATGTACGACAAAACCTGAATGGCAATCCCAGCCTCTATTTCAAGCAGAATGAGCTCAATCAGAACATCGCCACGTTACTAGCGAATTCTGATGATCAAAAAGCTTACTTTGAGATCTCGGAAGCCATGCGCAGCTACGTGGACAGCGCTGATCTATACTACTATCGTGCCCTCTACTGGTTGCTGGTAAAAGCGATCGATAAAGCCAAGGTGGATCTATTCAATGCCATCGCGCTGGATAACCTGTTTACTCCTCCCTATATGCATCTGGGGCTGCTTTACTTGAACGAAAAAAACTACTCTGAGGCGCGCTTGTGGTTTTCAGCGGTGCTAGACCTAGAACCCGATAATCCCGATGCCGCCAATAACCTTGCCATAGCCCTACTGGCTGGAGGTGACAAAGCTGACGCGCTGAAGGTCTGGAAGGAACTGTTGAAAAACAATCCTGCCTATGAGCTGGCCAAAAAGAACCTGGATCTGTATGGATAAGTACTTTATGCGTATGGCCATCCGCGAGGCTGAAAAATCTCGTGGCTTATGCAGCCCAAATCCCTTTGTGGGAGCGGTGATCGTGAAAGATGGTAAGGTGATCGCGAAAGGGCGTACCCAAGCCTATGGCTTCGATCATGCAGAGCCTGACGCGCTGAAAAAGGCGGGGAAACTGGCAAAAGGCTCAACCATGTATGTGACTCTGGAGCCTTGTTGTCATCAAGGAAAGACTCCTCCCTGTACCGCGGCTATCATTATGGCGGGAGTTTCCAGGGTGGTGGCGGGTATCGCCGATCCAAATCCACTCGTATCGGGAAAGGGATTCGAGATACTACAGAAAGCCGGGATAGAGGTAATTTCCGGAATCGAGGCTGATCGGATTGCCACGCAAAACGAAGCTTTCATTTGCAATATCGTCAAGAAACGCCCCTTTGTTACCTGGAAATGCGCCTTATCACTGGATGGCAAGTACGCCGCTATGGACGGTTCATCTAAATGGATCAGCAATGAGCTGTCCCGTAGGATGGTACACAGAATGCGCGCGCACAGCGATGTAGTTTTAGCTGGTATAAATTCTGTGATCAAGGATGATGCCATGTTAAACACCAGGGGAGTCAAGAAGCACAAGCAAGCTCTAAGAGTGGTATTGGATCCCTATCTTGATCTTAACCCTTCCTCCCGTTTCGCTCAGATCGCTGTTCATACCCCGGCGTTGGTGTTTCACTGCACTACCAACGCGAAGAAAGAAGCCAGACTCCATGCTATGGGCATCCAAACATCGTTAGTTTCAGGCAATGCCGATGAGATGGATCTGAATCATGTACTGTCAGAACTGCATCTCCGTAAGGTAAGTAGTGTTTTTCTGGAAACAGGTAACAGGCTCAGTGAAGCTTTTTGGCGTGCTGGATTGGTAGATAAATGCGTGATATTCTTTGGAAATATGATTCTTGGCGGCGCTCAATCTTGTTTAAATGGTCTGAACTTGCCATCAATCTCTGAGGCCATCCCCCTGGAGCGAATGAAGTTAACCAAACTTGGGCAAAACATCATGCTGTCAGGTTACCCCTTGTACTAAACTTGCGCCACGTCACAAGCGCGTTATCTTGTAGTTGAGTATAGAACAAGGAGCAAGACAATGATCATTGAATTGTCCGATCAAAACTTCAGTGAAATCATCAGCAATGGCAAGGTATTGATAGATTTCTGGGCAGATTGGTGCGGTCCATGTCGCATGATTGGCCCGATCGTTGAAGAGGTTGCCGCAGAAGTGAGTGACGTCACAGTGGCCAAAGTAAATGTGGATGATTACCCCGAATTGGCAGGGAAACATGGCGTTATGAGCATTCCTACCCTGCTATATCTGAAAGATGGGCAGGTGGTGGATACAAGTGTAGGCTTAGTACCCAAAAACGTTATTTTGAGCAAGCTTGCCGCTCTTTGATGCATTGACAGGAACTACACCTAATTGAATAATCTGCAGAATAAGCTAGAATACTACTCTTTTAGAGGACTCATCGTCCTGTTATCAGCCCTACCCTATGCTTCCAGAAAGGCTATAGTATGCCTGCTCTTTGATCTTGTTGGTTATCGTTTTGGCATACGACGCGAAGTAGCTGTCAAGCAGATGCGCAAAGTATACCCTGATTGGTCACAAACTACCATTAAGCGCCATGTAAAGAAATTGTATCGACAAATGGCGCTGAACATCCTGGAAGTCTATCTGATGGATGACGCTACACTAAACGCCAGATCCGTGATTGTGGGTGAAGAGTATGTGAATGAAGCGCTGGCACTTGGCAGAGGTGCGATCCTTGCCACCGCGCACTTTGGCAATTGGGAAGCCGCCAGAATACTACCCTTGCGCGACATGCCGGTGAGTGCGATCACCAAAAGGCAACGCAACAAGCTATTTGACGCATATACAAACGGAATCAGAGAACGCAACGGCGTGCATACCATAGATATGAAACGTGGGCTAAGAGATATCTTGAAGGACCTAAGGGAAAACCGTATAGTTGCCATTTTATCAGATCAAAACGCCGGCTCTGCTGGGATGGTTCTGGATTTCCTGGGCTACCCCGCTTCGCATTGGAAGGGCGTGGCGAAGCTTTCCCTGCGTTACGATATTCCTATTATCCCTGGATTTGTGGTACGGGAAGAGGATGACACTCTTCGTTTTGAGTTTCATCCCATGCTACGCTACCCCGATTTGGCTGATGATGAGGCAAATTATAGGGTAGTACTATCCGATATCACCCGGATAACCGAGGAGTACATACACAAATATCCTCACCAATGGTTCTGGGTGCACAAGCGATGGAAACACGCTTACGACATGTTTAAGTAATGTGCCTTATCTGAGTATTTACTTTCTTATCGGGATTGCCACGAATACTGTGGTCCCTTCATTTTCCTTGCTTTTGATCCAGATATCCCCACCGTGCAATTCTGCGATGCGGCGTGAGGTGGCCAGTCCCAATCCCAGACCGCTGGAACGGTACTCCACTGTGCCCGATTTGTGTGCATAAATCTCATTCAATTCGTAGAACTTACGGAACACGTTTTTCAGCTGATAATCTGGAATACCGATGCCATTATCCTGGATGTAAACAACCACGCTATCCTTTCCATCTATCTTTTCCTGATGAAATGCAGCTTTACGAGCACCTATAATGATGGTGCCAAAGTCATTTGTGAAGCGGATGGCATTCAGCACGATGTTATAGATCATCAAGTGCAGTGCTTCCCAATTTGCCTTCACCTTGGTGAGGTCTTTTTCTATCTCCAAGCGGATGAACATCTTACGTTTGCGGGATAGGATCTCCACTTCCTGTTGGATCAGTTCCAGGATCTCGGTGACGTCTACAGGGGCCATGGACAGGCTCTTTTTCAAGTTGTAGTTGTTCATGGTGGTGATGTCACCCGTTGTCACTATCAGTTTCTTCACCGAGTTCTCTATCTTTCCCACGATTTCCTTGCGTTCATCCTCATCGGCATACAGATTACGCTTGAGTCGGGATACATAGCTCTGAAGGGTGGTCAACGGAGTATTCAGTTCATGCGACACAATTGCCATAAACTCATCCTTGAGCTGTTCAAAGGCGTTCAACTCACTGCTTTTTTGTAGCAAGTTATCATAAAGCATGGCGTTTTTGAGTGCAATGGTGATTTGTTCAATGAATAGCGCAATGATCTCGGGTTTCAGGTACATAGCTCGAGAGTTATTGTCCATATTGTCCAAATAGATGAAGCCAAAGATAGTACCATCCACGCTGATCGGAGCGCTGAATATTGTGTGGATCTGATAGTCTTGCACTGAAATGGCATTTTTGAAACGGTTATCCTCCATAGCATTGAAGGTAGTAATCATCTCCAGACCTGTCTGCGAAAGCGACAACGCAGATTTACTTACCCCTGCCACATTGGTAAGAATATGCTTCTCTTGGTTCAGTTGTACACGATAGATGTTATTGCCGTCGGCATCTCTCTTGATCAAAAAACCTCTGCTACTGCCAGTGAAATCTATGGCATGTGACACAATCTCCCGCTCTAACTCCGCAATGTCGACAATGCGCATCAGTTCATGTGAGATCTGCATCAATTGGTTCATTTTTTGGATCCGCATCGTGATCTCGGAGTAATCCTGAATACGCAGGATAAGTGCGGATAGGTGCTGCTTCACGTTGCGCATGATGGATATTTCCTGCTTGGTAAAGGGTAATTCCGAATCGTCAGTAAGTACCAGGTAACCAACACGCTTAGATCCAGATAGCAAAGGAATGATCACCATATTCTGGTCACTATGAACAAGCTGCACAAGGTTATCGGTGCGGAAGGCGCGTTCGATTTCCGGGGCTATTTCCGGCAGGATCAAGCTTTCTTTATCGCAGTTGTAGCTGTGGAAAGTGCTAAAGTTCTGGATCCGTTCCGAGTATTCCCAGATGCGAAAACGCCAGGGGCAGATCACTTCATTGATCCCTTTTTCGATGAGGAATTTGATGCGCTCAACATTGTAAACATTGGCGATGTTGAATAGCAGTTCATTCCATTTACGGCGCATATCTTTGGCACGAGATGAGATGGGGATCATGGAGAACTTGCGAAGCTGCTTGATGTTGTATTGATTCACCGCAAAGTAATTGGCACGATCATCATCGGGAATATCCACTGTGATTTCTTCCAGGTAGCTTTGATACTCCTTGAAAGCTCTATCTGCCAGGTCCTCCAGTTTCAATTCCACGAAAATCTGAAGTTTTATCTGCAGTAACTCCACATTGAGCTGATAGTATTCGTAGCTGTTCCATTCCTTCAGGTACCGGGCAGTACGGCGCAGGATGTCGCGCAGGGGAATATCCGTGGAAGCAAGATCCAGGCGCAGTTCCACAATATCCAGTTTGCATAACCAATAGCGATAGCGGTTACTATGGCACAGATCTCTGGCTTTCTGCAGATAATCCCTGGCTTTCTCAAAATCCTGCAACCCGGCATGTACCATCACTTCCAGCACATAGAATACGGTAATGGCATAGTTGTTGTTTATCTCCCCAGCGTGTTTTAGAGCTAGTTTCAATTCCTTGTGTGCCAGATCATAATTGTTCTCGGATAACGCGATGAGACTGAGCACATTATGGTGAAACTCCTCCTCATGAAGATGCTTGAAATTGATGTGAGCATTGCTGCTGATCAGCTTTCGCAACTTCTTTGGGCTCATCATCTCGTTCAGATAATAGAAGTAGGTCTTTACCAAGGGATTAATCTCTTGGATGTAGCCATTGATCAGTTCAGGTTCGTGCTCCTTCAAGAAAAGGTGATAGTGCCCAAAGCCCTTGATTTTGCTCTTGGCCAAGGCCAGATTTCGCTTCACCGAATCCAGATAGGCGGTGCTTCCTATGGATTTGATCAAGCTTTCGCAGGCCATTAGCTGGATTTCAGCTTCCTGGAATTCTCCCATCTTGATCTTGGCCTCGCCTTGATTGAGCAAAGCCAGGGCTTTGATCGTAGTCAGATTCAACTCATTGGCATAGCTAAAGGCTTGCAGTGAGTAGTCTTCGGCAACGATAGTAATCCCCTGTTTGAGATAGAGGTCGGAGAGGTTATTGTAGATCAATCCCAGGAAGCGGCGGATGTTATATCGTTTCCATATATTTAAGGCCAGACCCAGGTGTTCCTGAGCTTCTTCTATGTTTTTCTGGTCGCTGTAGAACACCCCCAAATCGTTGTGCATGGCTGCAAGCCTGTACATCACACGATAATCGTGCTCCGGGGGGACAGTCGCTAGAAAATCCTCAATGGTCTTGATCGCCCGGTCGGTATCTCCGCTGATCTTGAAATACACCGCCAGACGATCGTAAAAAGCAATCCTCAGATCCAAGGGAGCATCTTCCCGCATCGCCAGATCAAGGTATTCCTTCGCCTTCTCCACGTCACTCTTGAGATACACCTGGATATAAGCCAGTAGTATCTGTAAACGTTGCCGTCCCGTGATCACCAGGTTTTCAGCTCTTCGGAAGCTCTCATGTGCCATGATGATGTTCTCTCGAAGGAGGTGGATGGTACCAATTGTGTAGTACTTTTCAAACAGCTCTGGGATGTTTACCTCATTCTCCAGGATAAAGCCAGCCCGCTCGTAGAATCCAGTGAGATCGGTTTTTTCCTGAAACACTGCCAGATCCCGTATTACATCCATCGTGCTTACATTTGTGCGTGGATCCAGATCCAATCTCAGGACATTCAGCATGGCCTCATACGCTGCGCTCTGCTCGTGATCTTCGCTCAGGAGATTGGAAAGCTTCAGATAGTAATGTCGCGCGGCCTCAAAATCCTCGGCGAGATAGGCATTTGCAATCAATCCCCTGCAGGTCTGTACATCTACTATCTCCTTGTTTGTAAAGTATTTCAACATTCTCTTTGATATAAGCACATGAACTTTGCTGTTACATTCTTCGAACATACGGTTCTTTGTCTCGATAAAGCTAAAGCAATAGTACTTACCGTTCTTGTTCAATATCTCGTTGTATGTAGCGTCATTCAGCAAGTTGTATAGTTCAATGTCTTTTACTTTCAAGATGTATATCATCAGCTCCCGACTAAGCGGCGTCTGTACAACGCTCAGTTTTTGCAGATAGGCATAATTCTGACTGGTGAGATGGCTCATCCGTGAATAGATGGAATGGATCAATCGCGAAGGTAACTGGTAATCGGTCAGGCTTTGGGGAAAGATAGCCGTCTGATCGATTACGATACTCTTGCGCTGTACCAAATCAATTAGGATCTCTCTGATAAACTCCGGATTGCCCGATGAGCGGAAATGTAACTCGTCGTACAATTTGGCAGGAGCAGGCACAGGCAACAGCTTATCCACATATGTTTTACTCTCTTCAAGGCTCAGGAAGGGAATATTGAGCAGCACGGTATGCTCAATCTGGTTGACCTTGTTAAAATCGTTGCAGGAGAGCACGATCATTATCCGGTTTTGCACCAGCGCAGGAGACAGATAGTTCATGAAATCCACCGTATGGCGGTTCACATACTGGAAATTGCGGATGATAAATATGATTGGCTTGGTCTGCGAGAGCTGGAGCAAGAGGCTTTGCACATTAGCAAAGTCACTCTTCAGGTCGTCCACACTTTGGGTAAGGCTCTTGGCTTCCTGTTCGCTGGCAAAGAGATAGCGCTTAAACTTCGGCGATATGCCCGAAAGGGATTCATACTCTTCTATCTCTTCCGCACTGAGGGACTGCAAATACTCCTTGATCAGGGCAAAGAATGCCTCGTGGTCGGTGCGCGTGCAGTTGTAATCAAAGAGGAAGTATTCACCACCCAAGAGATGGTAACGGAATAGTGACAAGATGCTGTCCTTGCCCAGTCCGTCCCCACCGATCACTGATATGATCTTACCATTGGAATTCACTACTGCCGGGAGGAAATCCAGCATGTGATGCGAAAACTTTTCCCGCATAATGTAGCTATTGAACTTCATGGTATTCACCAGGGACCATGAAGTGGAGAAAGGGTAATCATTGCTGCTAATGCGGTTGATGTAACCGATGATCTCTTCGCCTGATTGGAAGCGATTTTCAGGGTTTCGTTCCAAAAGACGGAGAATTAGTTTTTCCAGCTCGAGAGGAATGTTCTTATTCAGTTCCGAAGGGAAATTGGGGATGAAATACTGGTGACCGCCCTGGATCAACGCGTTTATCTGATCGATGCTAAAGGGAAAAGAGCCTGTGCATAGCCGATACAGCATTACTCCCAGAGCATAGAAATCACTGCGTTGTGTGGGCGGATTGCCCAGATATTGCTCCGGAGCCACGTAGGGTAAACTGCCTGACACGTGCTGAGTATCTCGGTTTTGATCAATCTTGGAAAAGCCATAATCAATTAGCTTTACCACTATCTCCTTCCCTTCATTGCGATACAGCACGTTCTCCAGTTTCAGATCCTTGTGCAGTATCTCCTGATTGTGCAGAGAATGTAGTGCGTAACAGATCTGAACCACGATGTCGTAGATGGTGGATACACGTGATTTATTGAAGCGGAAGTTGGACAGGGTTTTTCCCTCAAAGTAATCGCTAATAAAGTACACATGATCGCCCACGTGCCCAAAATCCACTACATGCAATAGATTGGGATGCTCAATCTTGGTAATGTGATGCATGTCTTCCGCGCTGAAATGCTTGTAAAGCTCCTCGGAGGACAAGTATTGAAAGAGTTTTAAGGTGTATAGCTTATCCGTGCGGATATCTCTAACTTTAAACACATTGGCCCAAGTGCCTGAACCTAAGCTCTCGATTACTTCATAGCGATGATCTATATACATGTGTTACTCCAATCAGTGAAGCTTGTATCACCCGTTTCCTTCAGTTCTGACCCATTCTGGAGTATGCTCTCAAGTGTCAACCAATTTCTGGAAAATGGGCTTGCTACGAGCAGACAGGGAGCTATAGAGTCTCACTTAAATCTGCAAATCTTATCACATTGGCTGCAAATCGGCTGAAACAGCGGAGAGCGAGTATCACGATTTCTGCAAATGAGTATCACGATTTCTGCAAATGGAGTTTCACTGAATTCTGCAAATGATTTTCCTCAACTTCATGCATACAAGTCCGTTAGAAGAATATTGATGTCAAACTGATGTTTGTCCCCACAAGAGCACGAAAATATCACGATTTCTGCAAATGGCAGTTCATCAGGATCAGGTTGAAGGATAAAAAAACCGTGGGGAGCGCCGGGCGGTGTCCCCACTACTCGGAGGGCATTCTATGTAGGGTCTGTAGGCTGTATTCAATGTGAGATTAGACTGGATTTCTGTCAATGAAGATTCTTGCATATTCTTTATCATATTGAGCGGAAAGGACTTGACCACGGTTGCGAAGGGTGTACAGTAGACCCATAAATTAACAGTCGGGTAACCGAGAAGGATATCAAGATGACCAAACAAAACAAGAATCGCAAAGAGCAGGCAACGCTG
>JAGOKK010000064.1 GCA_017994635.1 Candidatus Cloacimonadota bacterium
ATACGTTGCTTTTAGTCGTGCAAAGGATCTTCTTTGCATTATGTGTCTTGAGGATATTGATGAAGAATTACGAGAAAAGCTTGTATCTATGCATGTTGAGTTTGTTTAGTATAGCAGTTTGAGAAGTATAGATCAAGTGAGCATAGAATGGGCTGCATTTCTGCCATCACCCTACAGCACAATCTATGTATCTTCAATGCAAAAGAAATGTGCATCATCCACGAATACTCCTACAGCGCCTCCAGTTTCTTAGTCTGATTAAAAATCTCTATCTCCGTAATGCATAGCATAGTCTTGATGTAGAATCGGCGTGGATTCAAGCCTGTGGAACTGATCAAGGCCTGGCCCCAAGAATTAACACGAATTTTTGTTTCATCCTGCGCTAAATATGCAATATTCCTAACTGGCTCTTGCAGATATCCTGTCACAATTTGCAATTATCGGTGATCGTAATTGCAGATTTCCTGTCAAAAACCACTCAAAAGGGTCTTTGAAAGGATGAGCAATGATGTCCTACGATGCGACAGTTTGCAGTTTTCGCTGCACAATTTGCAGATTTCGTTGTCACTTTGCAATTGTATTGAGTGAGACTCTATAGTAATCTCATACATACTTTGCCTGAGATTTTCCTTGACTGATATATGGCTGTTGATGAGGGTGTAAAATAGAAATTAAAAAGGTGTTTGTGAATGACTCTACGCGATGTTGTAGCTTTACTGGAAGCTGATGTACTGTATCCCGAAGCTGATCTGGAGCGCGAGGTGCCCTGCGCATTCGCGTCGGATATGATCTCGGATATATTGATGTGCACAAAAGAGCCGACCCTACTTCTGACCGGGCTTACGAACAATCAGGTGATCCGCCTGAGCGATATGATAGACCTCACGGGGATTGTCTTTGTGCGTGGTAAAAAGCCCTTGCAAGATGTGATCGAAATGGCGGCCGAGCGGGGACTGCCCATCATCAGTACAAAGTTCACTCTATATCGTTGTAGCGGCATCCTCTTCAACGCCGGTCTGCGTAGCTGTAAGATCTGAGCTATGGCTGAATATTGGTATTTTGCCGATGGCTTTGAGGAGCGGGTACGAGGGCATCTGAGCAGTAGCTCCGAGGCTGAGGTTGATCTGGATTTTACCATTCCTGAAAAAGACTTCAATGCTGCGGGCAAGGGGTCTTCGGAGCTGAAGAACCTGCTCAAACGCCTAGGCGTGGATTCGGATGTCCTCCGCCGGATAGCGGTTGCATCATATGAAGCGGAGATCAATGTGGCGGCACATTCCAAGGGGGGATTGATGAAATCTGCCGTGCATGATGATCTGATCCATGTAAGCTTTATCGATGACGGCCCGGGGATTGCGGATATTGAGCAAGCGATGATCCCGGGATTTTCCACTGCCGACGATCTGGTGCGTGAGCTTGGTTTTGGTGCTGGGTTGGGGCTGCCCAATATCCAGAAGAACAGCGATGCCATGCACATTGTATCGGAAAGAGGCAATTCCACCCTATTGGAATTTTTCATCTTTTTTGGCTGATGCCTTATGAATAGAGCAGAAAGTAAGTATTTCCATGCGATCCAGATTTTGGAAGACAACTGTACCGGGTGTACCGCCTGCGTGAGGGTTTGCCCCACGGAGGCAATACGCGTGAGGGACCGAAAGGCATACATTGATCCCTATCGGTGTGTGGACTGCGGTAATTGCGTGACCGTGTGCGAGTTTCACGCCATCATCCCTGCCAGCGATCCTCTGGATATCATCAATAACTATAAGTACCGCCTTGCCATCATCTCCTCGAGCTTTTTTGGTCAGTTTTCTGAAGACATCAGTTATGCCAATGCCAAAGAAGCCGTTCTGAGACTGGGCTTTGATGAGGTTGCGGAAGAAGCATCGGTCACCGATTTCATGATCAAGATGATTCGTGAGTACATCCGCGAAAACCGGGAAAAACGCCCGATATTGAGCAGTAACTGCCCTGCAGTGGTGCGTTTGATTCAGGTGAAATTCCCCTCTCTTTTGCCCAATCTCTTTCATCAGGAAGCTCCGATGAGCATTCTTACCCGATTCCTGAGGGAACAGATCTGCCAAAAGATGGGCCTCAAAGAAGAGGAAGTGGGCATCTTCTTGATAGTGCCTTGCGTGGCCCATGTGACTGCTGTACATCAACCTGAAGGAGCATATAAACACTTACAGGATGGCGCTTTTTCCACCGGTATGATCTATGGCAAGGTTCGGGAAATCATCAAGGATGTGCAAAACCATCCCTCCGATATCGATACATATCCGCATGGGCTCACTTGGGCTTTATCCGGTGTACAGGCGGAATTGGTGGATGCTGATGACATTCGCGCCCTATCGGTGAACGGCATCGACAACGTGATGGACATCCTTTCCCGCGTGGAAGATCACTATCTGGATCAATATGACTACATCGTGCTCAGAAGCTGCACCAACGGTTGCGTTGGAGGTTGCCTGAACGTGGAAAATCCCTTCGTAGCGATGAGCAGGATCAAGAAAATGATCAAGGAAGGGCATAGCGCAGATGCGGATATCACCGATCTGGAAACGCTGTACCGCAAAGGCGAATTTCAAGTAAGCCCCTTGGCTCCGCGCCCTATCATGGAGCTGGATAAGGACATCAAAAAAGCGATCCAGAAGATGAAGAAGATCAATGAGTTTCTTACCATGTTGCCTGGCTTGAATTGCAGCGCTTGCGGCAGCCCCAGTTGTTACGCCCTCGCTGAGGACATCGTATTGGGCAAGGCTACTTTGGACGATTGCGTGGTATTGAAACGCAAACCCACGGATATTGAATAAAGAAATATGAGGATACAGCTATGATATTACTCTCCGAATACCTGGCAGCCATTCACGGCACCAATCACACACCGGCGTTGGATCCTGCCACCATCGAGATCAGAGGCGCTTATGTGAGCGACATGCTGAGCGATGTGATGGGCTCCGCCAAGCCCGAACAAGCCTGGATTACCATCATGAAGCATCTGAATGTGATCGCCGTGGCGTCCATGACCGGGATTCCCGCGATCATCTTTGCCAAGGGTAATGAACCCGATGCTGCCGTTTGCGACAAGGCTTTGGAAGAAAGCGTCTGCTTGATTAGCAGCAGATTGAGCACCTTCGAACTGGCCGGCATGCTTTACAAAATGCTAAACGCCTGAAGCAAAGGAATCATGCGCAGTTTTCGCGCTGATCTGCATATACATAGTGTGTTATCCCCCTGTGGTGGGCTGGAAATGGCTCCCAGCGCGGTTGTGGACAAGCTGAAAAAACACGGGATTCAGTGGTTTGCCATCACCGATCATAACAGTATGGCAAACTGTCCCGCCTATGATACGGTGGCGAAGAAAGCGGGCTTGCTTTTTACCTGGGGAGTGGAAATCCAGAGTATGGAAGAAATCCATCTCCTAGCCTACTTTGACGATTCCGACAAAGCACAAGCCTTTGATGCAGAGCTATATGCCTCTCTGCTGCCCATAGCCAATGATCCGGACTTCTTTGGGGATCAAGTTATCATTGACGAAAATGAGAACATTTTGAAAGTGGAACCTCGAGCTCTGATAAATTCCAGTACTTGGGATCTGGAGACTGCAGTGCAGATGATATCAGCCTTTGACGGGATCGCGGTGCCGGCGCATATTGACGCCCAGGTAAACAGCATCCTGTCTCAGCTGGGATTTCTGCCTGAAACTCCTAATTTCCCCCTACTAGGGATCACTGCAAAGCTCGATTTGCCAGAGTATCTGGCGCAGAATCCGCTCCTTCGGGACAAGCAGTTTCTTCGAGCCAGCGACGCTCATTATCTTTCCGATCTGGGGTGTGGATACTGCACAGTACATGCTGCCGCGGCCAGCGCACGCGAGCTGATGCTTGCGGCTCTGCATGATGGTGGCAGATACATTGACAGCTTAAACAAAATTGAATGATATACAAGGAGGAGTTATGGCTTCCGTAACTCAAGACCAAAACCGGCTCTATGACCGGTTGGCCGAAGTAATT
The DNA here is from genome assembly GCA_017994635.1 of Candidatus Cloacimonadota bacterium. Lineage (GTDB taxonomy): Bacteria > Cloacimonadota > Cloacimonadia > Cloacimonadales > Cloacimonadaceae > UBA5456. Next base: position 4,014 of record JAGOKK010000064.1, read on the forward strand.
GAAGAAAAGAAGGATCTGCGTAATCCGCTGATCGAGATCTTGAGGATCGCGCAGGAGATTTTTGGGTATCTTCCCATTGAGGTACAGGAGTTTGTGGCTGATAAGATGAATGTTCCCGCCAGCAAAATATATGGTGTGGTCACGTTCTATAACTTCTTCTCCATGAAACCCCGCGGTAAATACACTTTAAACGTGTGCACCGGAACTGCCTGTTTTGTAAAAGGTGCTCCCCGCCTGATTCAGATGCTTTCTGAAGAACTGAATGTAAAAATGGGTGAGACCACCGAAGACGGTCGCTTTACTATGAGCGCGGTACGCTGTGTGGGCGCTTGCTCCCTGGCACCGGTGTTTGTGATTGGCGAAGATACCTACGGCCGAATTGATAACAAAGACAAGGTCAAAGAAATCATTTCCCGTTACGAGTAAGCAATGCAAGACATCTCTTTGCACCTGCTTGATATCATAGAGAACTCCGTGAGAGCGGAGGCCAGGACGATCAAGGTGCGGGTGGTAAACAACGTGAGCAAGAATCGCCTGAGGATCATCGTGGAAGACGATGGCACGGGCATGGACGCTCACACTCTGGAGAAGGCACAGGATCCCTTTTACACATCCAAAGAAGAACGGGTGAAGAAAGTGGGATTGGGCATACCGCTGTTCAAACAAAATGCCGAGTTGGTGGGAGGGTCATTCAAGATGGCTTCCGAGCCTGGATTTGGCACGGTTTTGACGGTGGATTTTACCTTGGATCATATCGATAGAATGCCGCTGGGAAATCTGAAAGACACGCTTTTGGGCTCCATCATAGGCCACCCGGAAGTGGATTTCTTTATCCATCTGATCTATCGCGATCGCGCGGCTGAACAATGCTTTCACTTCGATACCAAGGCTATCAGAGAAGAGCTGGGAGATATCCCACTCACTTATCCCGATGTAATCGAATACATCGATCAATCGTTATTAGAAGGAATACAAAATACAAACATGGAGGATGTCTGATGAAAACACTGGCAGACCTTAAGAAAATCCGTGAAAAAGCCCAGGAAGATATGAAGCTTCGTGGCGGAAACGTGCGCATCAAGATCGTGGTAGGGATGGGAACATCCGGTATTGCCATGGGTGCCCGTGAAGTAATGAAGACTTTCCTGGAAGAGATCGCAGCCCGCAACCTCACCGACGTTATGGTAACCCAAACCGGTGAAAAAGGGCTTTCCTCGATGGAACCGGTAGTTGACCTCATCGAAGAGGGCAAACCCAAAGTAACTTACGGAAACATGAACCCGGACAAAGTGAAAAAAGTGGTGGTCGAGCACATCGTAAATGGCAGAGTCGTCTCCGATTATGTAGTCGCAACCGGCAACTAAGGCAGGAGGATCACTAATGTCTCTGAAACGTATTGACCTCCTGATCTGCTGCGGCTCCGGCTGTGTATCGGCTGGCGCGCTCAAGATCAAGGAACGCTTTCACGAAGTGTTGGCTGAACACAACATCACCAACGAAGTGAACATCATCGAAACCGGCTGCATGGGCCCCTGTGATTACGGCCCCGTAATGGTAATCTACCCTGAAGGCATCTTCTACAAGAAGGTAACAGTGGACGACGTCGCGGAAATCGTGACCGAACACTTTGTGAAAGGACGTCCAGTTACCAGACTAATGCTGCAGGATGAAGAACAGACCATCGCTGCAAAGAAAGACGTGCCCTTTTACCAGAAACAGGTGAAAGTGGCTTTGGAGAATTGCGGTTACATCAATCCCGAAAGCTTGGATGAATACATCGCCACCGGCGGTTATGAAGCTTTGGGCACAGTGTTGACCGAGATGAAACCACAGGATGTGATCAATGTAATCAAGGAATCCGGCCTGCGCGGACGTGGCGGCGGCGGTTTCCCCACTCACATCAAGTGGCAAATGGTACACGATAGAAATGAAGACGAAAAGTACATCATCTGCAATGGTGACGAGGGTGACCCCGGCGCGTTCATGGATCGTTCCCTGCTGGAAGGTGATCCACACCGCATCCTCGAAGGTATGATGATCGCTGCTTATGCCATGGGCGCCACCAACGGCTTCTTCTATATCCGCGCGGAATATCCCCTGGCCATCGCCCGCATCAAGATGGCAATCAATCAAGCCAAAGAAGTTGGCCTGATGGGCAAGGATGTCTTTGGCAGCGGCTTCTGCTTCGATGCGGAAGTTCGCACTGGTGCCGGCGCCTTTGTGTGTGGAGAGGAAATGGCTCTGATCCATAGCATCGAAGGTCAGCGCGGAAATCCGACGCCCAAGCCTCCCTATCCAGCCGTTCAGGGCCTTTGGGGAAAACCGACCGTGGTGAACAACGTGGAGACCATCGGGAACATACCCACGATCTTCCGCAAGGGAGCCAAGTGGTTTGCCGAGATGGGATCTGAGAAATCCAAGGGCACCAAGGTGTTTGCCCTCACTGGAGATGTCAGAAATACAGGATTGGTAGAAGTACCCATGGGTATCACTCTGCGCGAATTGATCTTTGACGTGGGCGGCGGCATGCTCGGCGACCATAAGTTCAAAGCTGTGCAATTGGGCGGTCCTTCTGGCGGATGCCTCACTGTGGACCACCTGGATACTGGCGTGGATTACGAAAGCCTCAAAGAACGCGGAGCCATGATGGGATCGGGCGGCGTAATCGTGATGAACGATGAGAAGTGTATGGTGAACGTAGCCAAGTTCTTCATGGATTTCTGCGTGGAAGAATCCTGCGGAAAATGCTCTCCCTGCCGCATCGGTTTGAAACAGATGCTGGAGATCTTGGAACGCATCACTTCAGGTCATGGAAGAGAAGGCGACATCGAAGAATTGCAACGCCTGGGCGAATCCATCAGCAAGCTCTCGCTTTGCGGTTTGGGTCAGACAGCCCCCAATCCCGTGCTGTCCACCATCCGCTACTTCCGGGATGAATATGAATCCCACATCAGAGATAAGAGCTGCACCACCAAGGTTTGCCTTGATCTGATGCATTTCAATATCGATAAAGAACGTTGCATTGGCTGCTCTTTGTGCGCCCGCAAGTGCCCTGTCACCTGCATTACCGGCTCTCGCGAAGAAAAATACACCATCCATCAAGTGGATTGTGTGAAATGCGGCAATTGCTTTGACGTCTGCCCCGTAAAGGCGATAGACAAGGTTCCAGGCATACACCCTGATATGGCAGCTCATAGGGAAACCATGGCGAAAGCTGCCAAGAATCATGACGATTGATAGGGGAAATTATGTACAAAGAAATATGTGCCAAATATGCTCCCACCAAGGATAACCTGATCTACATCCTGCACGAAATACAGGATGCGCATCCCCAGCATTATATCTCTGAGGAAGCGGTGCAAGCTATATCAGAATACATCCAGGTGCCGGAGAATCATATCTATGGAGTACTGACTTTTTACTCCATGTATTCTACCAAACCACGTGGGAAAAACATCATCCGTCTCTGTGAGTCTCCACCATGCTATATAAAAGGCTCCGACAATATCCTGCGCAAGCTGAAAGGCTTGCTGGATGTATCCGTGGGCGAGACCACCAAAGACGGCAAGTTTACCCTGGAACTCTGCGCTTGCCTGGGAGTATGCGGTAACGCACCGGTGATGATGATCAATGACGATGTATATGGTGATCTCAGCGAAGAGAAAGTGGAAGAAATCATCGATAAGATCAGAGGGAGGAACTGATGAAGTATTATCGCTCCCATGTCCTGATCGGCATCAACGAAACATCAATCGCTGCTGGGGTGCATGTCTTTATAAAAGCCCTGCGTTCCGAACTCACCAAAGCCGGTCTCTCTGACGAAGTAAATATCCTGGAGACAGGGCCACTTGGCTTCTTTGGCCGGGGCATCTGCCTTACTGTATATCCTGAAAACGTGAATTATGAAGGCCTCAAGGTAGAAGACATTCCGGAACTGGTACAAGAGCATTTCCTCAAAGGCCGTCCCGTGGCTCGTCTTCTACTTGATTCAGCCGGAAAGTTCAGCCCCAAATTCAATTACGACAGCCGCATAGTACTGCGCAATTCCGGTATCATAGATCCCGAAAGCATCGACGATTACATAGGTGCCGGTGGTTATGAAGCCTGGGAAAAAGCGCTTACTCAGATGAAGCCAGCCGAGATTGTGGAAGAAGTGAAGCAATCTGGTCTGCGTGGAAGGGGTGGAGCTGGTTTCCCCGCCGGAGTGAAATGGAGCTTCACCGCTCCTTTGGACGCTCCCCAGAAATACGTAGTGGTAAATGCTGACGAAGGCGAACCTGGTACATTTAAGGATCGTCTTATCATGGAGGGAGATCCTCACCAGCTCCTGGAAGGCATCATGATCTGCGCCCTTGCCATCGGCGCCAGCAAAGCCTATATCTATATCCGTGGCGAATACAAACTCTGCATCATGCGTTTGCAAAAGGCTATCGACGATTGCCGCAATTATGGCATCCTCGGTACCAATATCTTCGAAAGCGGATTTGATCTGGATATCGAGATCAAAATCGGTGCCGGAGCTTACGTGTGTGGCGAAGAAACAGCCCTGATCGAATCCCTGGAAGGAAATCGTGGTCACCCACGCTGGAAACCACCATTCCCGGGCGTCAAAGGCTTGTGGCAAGCTCCCACAGTGGTCAACAATGTGGAGACCTTGGCCAACGTCCCCTTCATCATTGCCAAAGGTGCAGCTGAATACAAGAAATACGGTACTGCTGAATGCACTGGTACCAAGGTATATACCATTTTGGGCGATGTGGCTCATCCCGGCCTCTGCGAAGTCGACATGGGCACCACCCTGCGTACCATAATCAATGAATACGCAGGTGGAATGAAGAAAGGCTTCAAGTTCAAAGCCGCTCTGGTTGGCGGAGCCGCTGGTGTGATCCTGCCTGATCGTCTTCTGGACGTCAAGATGGATTTCTCCAGCCTCAATCAATACGCAGCGGTTCTGGGAAGCGGTGCCATCCTCGTGATGAACGAGCATCAGAGCATTGTAGATATGCTCTGGAGCATCCTGCGTTTCTTCCGTCATGAATCCTGCGGCAAATGCGCCCCCTGCAAAAATGGTACTCAACAGCTCTATCGCCTGATCGCCAAGATCAAAAAAGGTGAGGGCACCATGGATGATGTGGAACTGATGCAAATGATCGCCGAAACCATGCAACAGACTTCATTCTGCGCTTTGGGCCAATCTCCGATTATGGCCATTCGCAGCGCTATTGATAACTTCCGTGATGAGTTCATCGCGATAACTCAAAAATAAGCTAAGAGGAATAGAATTATGGCTAAAAACGTCAACGTTTGGATCGATGGTCATCAACTGGAAGTTCCGGAAACCATGACCATCATCGAAGCTGCCGATAAGCACGGGATCTATGTCCCAAGGCTGTGCTACCATCCCGACCTACCGCCCACTGCAAATTGCGGCGTATGCGTAGTAGAGCTTTCCGGAAACCCGGTACCTAAAAGAGCTTGCTGCACACCCGTGGCTGAAGGGATGAAGATCACTACAAACAGCAAGAAATTGCGCTCATATCGCAAGACCTTGGTGGAAATGATCCTTTCAAATCATGAAGTAGTGTGCCCCACCTGCTCCGCCAACAACAAGTGCGAATTGCAGACCTTGGCAAACAATCTGGGCGTCGATCCTGATGCTTTGCCCAATATTCTCACCAAGAAAGAAGCAGATTTCAGCTCCCCTTCCATTGTTCGCGATCCTAACAAGTGCATTGCTTGTGGACGCTGCATCACCGTATGTAATGAAGTGCAAACCGTTTACGCGCTCACCAATAGCGATCGTGGCATCGGTAGCGAAGTAACCACTGCCTTTGGCATGGGAATGGCGCAAAGCCCTTGCGTAAACTGCGGACAATGCACAGTATATTGCCCCACTGGCGCTCTGCGTGAACACAGCGATATCGACCTGGTCTGGGAAGCAATTCTGGATTCCGACAAACACGTGATCGTCCAGGAAGCTCCAGCAATTCGTGTATCTCTGGGTGAAGAGTTTGGTATGCCTCTGGGCAGTGTAACAGCCAAGAAGATGTATGCCGCACTCAGAAAGATCGGCTTTGATTCTGTAATGGATACCAATTTCACCGCTGACCTTACCATCATGGAAGAAGGTACAGAGTGCGTAGCCAAGCTGAAAGCCGGTGAAAAGCGCCCGCTCATCACATCCTGCTCTCCCGGTTGGATCAAGTTCATGGAAACCTACTATCCGGATCTTGCCGATTGCGTTTCCACCGCTAAGTCCCCGATGAGTATGTTTGGTGTGCTGTCAAAGACATATTATGCCCAAGAACACGGCATTGATCCTTCGAAGATCGTTTCGGTAGCCATCATGCCCTGCACAGCCAAGAAGTTCGAGGCACGCCGTCCCGAACTGCGCGATAGCGGATATCAAGATACAGACTTTGTGCTCACTACGCGTGAATTCCTGCGTATGATCAAGGAAGCGGGAATCGACTTTGCCAATATCCCTGAGGAAGAGCCTGATGAAGGTATGAGCTTCTACTCCGGCGCCGGCACCATCTTTGGTGCTACCGGTGGCGTGATGGAAGCAGCCATTCGTTCTGCATACACCCTGGTAACTGGCGAAGAGCTGGAAAATGTGGATATTGAAGGTGTGCGCGGTCTTGAAGGAGTGAAGGAAGCATCAGTGGATGTTCCTGGATTTGGCACCCTTAAAGTAGCCGTTGCGCATGGCCTGGGCAATGCCCGTAAGGTAATGGATAGAGTTCGTGAAGGCCTGAAAACCAAGGGTGAATCTCCATGGCATTTCATCGAAATCATGGCTTGCCCCGGTGGTTGCGTGGGTGGTGGCGGTCAGCCTTATGGCAATGACATAGCTTCCCGTGCCCGTCGTGGACTGGCTCTGTATGAAGAAGATCGTTCTCTGCCGGTGCGTAAATCTCACCAAAATCCTGAAGTTCAAAAAGTGTACGAACGTTTCTTGGGCGCGCCCAATTCTCCGCTGGCTCAGAAACTGCTGCATACCTATTACTTCAGACGCTCCATCAGCAATGGTCAGGTAGTGGAAGAAGTTACCCACAAACACCACTAATCAAACAACGCCTTGCGCAATGCAGGCTTAAGTAAATAAGCCGTGGTACTGACCAGTGTCACGGCTTTAATTATTCATTACGGGACTTGATCAGGAGGCCTGCCGCTCCTGCTGACCTTGGGGTGCTATTCAGTCAACATACTCAGCTTCTAGC
>JAGOKK010000065.1 GCA_017994635.1 Candidatus Cloacimonadota bacterium
GGGGATCGATCGCTGTGGTGCTGGCGATGGGAGTGTAAGCAGAGCTTGAAGCGATATTCACCGAAGGGGTGAGCGCGGATTGGCCCAGGGAAATCCAGCCGTTGTTGTTAACAGCCAGACGGTCGAAAGAGGCACCATTGAACATGAAATCAAAGCCGATTGGTATTCCCGGTCCTGTGGTCACTGTGCTTCCAGCAGGGGCATCAGGATCTACGAATCGTTGATCATCAGATGTTTCTGTGCCTAACAGAAGGCCACCCGAGATGGGGGTGTATGTGCCCATTGTAGTGGTAAAACCATATTCCGTGGTTTGCGCGAAACCAGGAATGATTCCCCAAACAAACAGGGCAATAAGTAGCGTCAAAAGCATACTTCGTTTCATTACATTACTCCTTGTTAGGTATATCATTGTTATTATTTTACTGTCAGCCGTCGCAAGAATGACGGCACAACTACTTGATACACAGATAATAGCTTTACCCGGTGGCGGATATCAGAGCTTCCGGGTTCCTCGTAGAGGAATAGCCACCATCAAGACATGCCAAAATGAAGCCAAAATCACAAAAAAGTGTGAAGCAGCGCCACAGGTGAATAGGTCTCATCATCATGGGCAGATGCACCATTCATCTCATAAAGAAATGGCTCTTGCCATGATGACAAGAGCCAATATATCATAATCTATGTACTACTTCATCAGGATCATCTTGCGCTGCAGCTGCTTATCAGCAGTCTTCAGGCGGTAGAAATATACTCCGCTTGCTACAGCATTGCCATTTCGATCCAAGCCGTCAAAGACGATTTGATGCTTGCCGGCGGGTTGAGATCCCGGCTGGTAACTGCGCACCAATTGTCCTTTGATGTTATAGATTTCAATGCTCACAGCGCTTGCTGAGGCAAGGTCGTAAGCAATGGTGGTTTCAGGATTGAATGGATTTGGGAAATTCTGGTGCAGCATGGCAGAAACGACGGGAGTATCTGTGGCATCGACATTGGCTGTGGCGCTGCCGGTCACGATTCTGATGTTGTCCAGGGTCCAGCCCGGATCGGTCAATTCATCGGCAGTGCTGCTATCCTGCAGGCGGAATCTGAGGAAAATGTGTTGTCCGGAATAGTCCTCCAGATTCACGTATTCGTTTTGCCACCAGTCATAGCGGCCAGATTTGATCCAAAGCTGCGTCCAGGTTTCGCCGTCCGGGGAAGCTTCCACTCTTGCGGGATCGTGAGTCCATTCGGTGTAGAGATGGGATTCGAAAGTAAGCAGGGGTGAGCCATTACTGGGGATGAAGATGGGTTCAACGGTCTTGATCCAGACATTCGAGTTTTGCAGGTAGTTACCCCGTTTCCCCCAGCTATCGGTGATGGCATATCCGCTGTTGCTGAGTCCTTCCACTCTTGCCCAGATGCTGATTCCGTCGTCAGGGTTGTTTTCACCCACCAACTCCCACTGTGCAGTGTTTTCTTCCCAATCTTCCTCAAAGAGGACATCGACGGGGCTCAGGTTAAAGTAATGATGATTGGTGCCCGCGTGCAGATTGATCGTACCCAGGTATGGATAATAACCGTCAGCGGTGATCTCAACCTCATATTCGCCTTCATAACCGTGATAGATATAATCTCCATTTACCCAAAGAGTATCGGGTTGGATATCCTTGATGATGATCCGGGCGGGGATACCGGTGCCGTTTGTATTTACGGTGCCAGACATCACAGCATCAGCTTTACGATCCATGGGGATATTGATGGTTGTCCAGCTGTTATTGAGTACGGTGGTATTGGGCAATACCTTGTCCCAATAACCTTTCTTGCGGGCAATAACGGTGTATCCGCCCATGGGCAGAGGTTTAAAAAATCTCCCTGTCTGGGCATTGCTAAGCCGGGGGACAAACCACGGCGCGTGCCGCTCTTGGATGATGATCTCTGCCTGGATTGGTTCACTGTTGCTGCTGTCGATGGTATGCCCGGTCAAAAGAGAATTGGAGGGGACCGCTGTGGAATACATCAAAGCGCGGTTCATCAACCACCACACGCCATTGGAAGCGCGCTGGACAATGCTCAGCATTCCCGGTTCAGACGGCTGCAGATCCAGTGTCCCCACTTCGATGAGCAACTGGATGGTGCCATATTGCTTGTACATCCAGTCGTGAAAAGCACCTCTGCGGCTGGCATTGGGATAGTATTCGTAGGGATTGCCGGTGTCGGTCATGATCTGATTTGCCACGCCCTGAGCGATGCTCTGGGCGAAAGCAAGGTCGGGAGAGGGACGTACATCCTTCCAGTTAAACGAATAATAGACCTTTTCAGCGAAGTTACCGCTACGTGAGGAGTGCCAGCAAATGCTATATACAAAGTTCTTCTGATCGGCCAGATTTTTGATGGCCTGAATCTCACTCTCACTCATGGGACTGGGACCTCGATAGTAGTCATGGGCTTCAGGGCTTGCAGTTGTTGGTGGCTGATAGAGAGTGTCACCATGCACCCAGTTAAAATCGAAGTTGCGGTTTATATCCACACCATCGATGTCGCCACCTGCCTCAATGTCCAAAAAGTCGAATATGCCGTTGTTATTATTATCCCGCTTGTTTTTACGGTAGGCAACGTCAATGTTTGAAGTCACCACATTGTGTCCTTCGGGATTGAGTGTGGGAATCCACCAGCTATCCAATTGACTTATGTACATGGAGTAAGGAAACTGATCGCGGTATTCGAGGATTTTTTGGATGTTGCTGAGCGTAATCTCTACTCCGAGCACTTCTTCGGCGTGTACCTGCCCCACAAAGAGTAAGGCCGGGCGTTCCCATTGCCCCTCTACATCAGCAGATATCTGCATGGCGTAGATGGGTAGATTCTCCTGTTGAGAATATCCGATGAGGTGTACCTTGGCAATATCTGGATAAGTATCTTCCAAGTTAAACAGCAGGTCGGTAATTTCTGCATAGCTATGATAGCATTCCGGCAAAGGTGGGAATGCCAGCAGGCCTAGCGGTAAAAGCAGCGCGAACGCTATCACAATCATGTATTTCTGCATCTTATCTCCCATTTCGAGTAAGTATTCTTTTTACCAGAGATGCAATTTATGCACCAAAGAGCTGGTCAATATGACCCCAAATGTCATGCTTCCTGTAGATAGCATTCCAGGAGCTTCAGGGTGGCATCCACGGCTTGAGTGTGCGTACGCTCATAACCGTGCGAGGCAAACACACCGGGGCCGATGAGGCCATGACGGATGTCGTATCCTGCTCTCAGGGCACCTTCCACATCGGAGCCATAATAAGGGTAAATGTCCACAGCGTAATGCAGATTGAGCTTTTTGGCAATGCTGATCAGGCGGTCGGTGGTATCCCAATCGTAAGGGCCGCCAGAATCCTTGGCGCAGATGGAAACCTTGTATTCATCTGTTCCCAGGTCGTCACCCACAGCGCCCATATCCACTGATATCATTTCCGCGGTATCCTCAGGGAATCCGGATGCAGCGCCATGACCCACTTCTTCGTATGTAGTAAAGAGAATCGAGATCTTACGAGCGGGTTTGAGAACGCCATCAGCAATCTCTTTGGCGAGAGCGAGCAGCACACCAGCACTGGCTTTATCGTCCAGATGGCGGCTTTTGATGAATCCCGAGGGAGTCAGGATTGTACGGGAATCCAGTGATACGAAATCGCCGGGGGCTATCCCCAATTTCAGAGTGTCTTCCTTGCTTTTCACGATCTCATCCAGCACGATTTCCATATTGGCGTCGTCGCGTTTGCTGGAACCGGAATCGCTGTAAACATGAGCGGCAGGGCCATTGATATACACAGTTCCGCTATAGGTTTTCCCGTCCCTGGTGTGCACGGTCACGTTTTCGTTTTCGATGTTGTTTTCCGGATATCCGCCAATCTTGGTAAAGCGCAGTCTGCCATTTCCTTTCACCGCACGCACCATGGCCCCAAGGGTATCCACATGCGCGGCCAGGACAAGGGGATTGCCCACACCGCCGAGAGTGCAGAGCACTGAGCCTTTGCGGGAAAGGCTTGGCTCAAAGCCCAGTTTCTTGAGTTCATCCACCAGGTACCTGGTGGCCATTTTGGTAAAGCCGCTGGGACTGGGGATCTGGCACAGCTTGACGATCTGATCCACTGCTAATTCTGTGTAAGTCATTGTATCTCCGTTAGTTCATTATTTCTATTGTCTTGGCAAAGTAATGGTTGTTTGCCCACAGGATATCGCTCAAGTCGGGTTCTGCGATCTGTTGCGCACCGGAAAGGGTAGTATCCACTACCTTGTAGATGCCGGGGAAGGATATCTTTCTCTGTAGGAATAGCTGCATTGCCGCTTCCACTGCGGCGTTGATCACTGTGGGCATGATTCCACCGGCTGTGGCAGCTTCCAGACCCAGATAAAACAGTGGGTAGCGTTTGGGGTCAATGGGCTCAAAGCTTAGCTGGGAATGCTGGAAAAGATCTGTGTGTACCAATTGCGAGTGATAGCGATCGGGATGGCTCAGGGCATAAAGAATGGGAATTTTCATGTCGGGATGGCTGAGCTGAGCCAGATGGGAGCCATCGATGAATTCTACGATCGAGTGGATCACGGATTGGGGGTGGATGATGGCTTCGATGCGGTCGTATGGCATGTGAAAGAGCCAGTGCGCTTCCATCACTTCCAGGGCTTTATTGAACATCGTGGCGCTGTCCAGAGTCACTTTTGCGCCCATATCCCAATTGGGATGTTTAAGGGCCATCGCCGGAGTGATGCCATCAAAATCCCCCAGGGGAAGGCTTCGGAAGGCCCCTCCCGACGCAGTGATGATCAGCTTCCTGATCTGTGAATCGGGATGACAGCCAATGGCTTGATAGATGGCACTGTGTTCACTGTCCACGGGGATTATTCTGCCCTTGTTTTGCAGTTTGTCCACGAGGTGACCGCCCATCACCAGGGATTCCTTATTCGCCAGGGCTAGGATCCGATCGCTCTGCAAGATGGCAAAAGTGGCCTCAATGCCGGCGGAACCGCCGATTGCATTCAATCCGATGTCATATTCCTCATCCCTGAGCAGCCTGATCAATTCATCAGAGCCGAAATGAATGTGCAAATCGGGATTCTCGATCCTGATCCGCTGTTGCAAGACGGGATCGCTGATGCCGGTAAAGGCAAGGCGGGGAATGCCAAACTCCCGGGCCAGGGGGATCAATCTGCTATGGTTTTGATGGGCGGCAGCAAGGCTGATCTGTAGAAGGCCCCGCTGTTCCCTCACCACTTCAAAGGTGGATGTCCCGATCGATCCAGTCGCGCCCAGAAGGGCGATCTTTTTTACCATCTAAAAGATGTTGCCACTCTTTGGGAATGTCCCAGTCCATCATCAGAATTGGCGCGGAAGGCATAATCCAGACCCCAGTTCCGAATGTCCAATCCCATACCGGCGGTGAAGCTATCCACGTCATAACCGGCCATCAATGACAGGGCAGGGATTACTTGAACCAACATCCCAGCGTGCAGATCGGCGCTGAGCCCGGCACTGCTAAAATTGGAGGCGTCGCCGCGTTCTTCTGGATAAGCCTGAGCGCGGAGTGCTAGTGCCACGGGCAATTGTAACTTTGCAACCTTGGTGGTGTAACCCAATTCCATATCCAGGTTGGGCATGGCGATTTCGTGTTCGCCGCTTTCCCAGAGGATCTGCGTGCCAAAGAAATCACGCAGATTGGCTCCCGCCGACAGTCCTTTCCCCATGTCCAGAATAGCGCCCAGATCGGCGCCAATGCCATATCCGGAATGCTCTGCCAGGGAGCGGTAAGCCAGTTTCGGGGTCAGACCCACAGCTACGCGGGAATTTAAGCGACGGGAAAAACTGCCTGTGATGATGAAATCCTGATTGGTAACCGTCTTCCACACGTAGGGACGGTTGTTGCCGCTGATTTCGGCGTTTTCATCTTCCACCTTGGTGAGCTTTACTTTGTCCACAGCCAGATGATTGATGCCAAGGGCGAAATTATTGGCGAAGCGAAGGGATACCTGGTTTTGCGCGAGCAAGCCTTCAAAATGTTCACTGCGCATCACTTCTACACTGTTGATACTGCTGGAAGCCAGAGAGGCTGGATTCCACCATCCGGCGGCGTTAAATCCATGTAGAGTGAGACCAGTATTGCCCATTGCCTGATTTGCCACACCGGGGCTAAAGCTGAAGATCTCGCCAGCGTACTTCGTGGCCGACAATGCGGAAAGGCTTAGTAGTACTGTGATGATCAGCGGGATGCGTTTCATATCTCTTCCTCCCAGATATTATTATCCGCTTGTGGAAGATAAAAAGCAAAAGTGGTGGGCCCAGAGGGACTCGAACCCCCAACCATCCGGTTATGAGCCGGAAGCTCTACCAGCTGAGCTATAGGCCCCATCACTAAGGTGTTCATTCCTTTTCACCAAGCGCTTTTTGTCAAGCGAAATGTAATTATTTCACGGCTATGCTGACCATTTTACCGGGGATCACGATGATCTTTTTGATCTCGTGACCTTCCAGACTGCGGGCCACGTTATCCACCTTCAGGGCTTCGGCTTTTAGCGTTTCGCTGTCCATATCGGCAGGAACGTCCATTTTACCGCGCAGTTTGCCATTGATCTGGATCACATAGGTGATGCTGTCCTGCGTCAGATACTGCTCTTCATATCCGGGCAAGCCGCTTTCGTGCAAGAGCTCGCCAAATCCCATCATCTGCCACAATTCTTCAGCCAGATGCGGCGCGAAGGGATACAGCAATTGCGGGATGATGCCGCAAGCTTCGGCATATACGGCCAGACCGTGCTCGTCCAGTTCGCCGGGATTCTTGATCGCCACGCAGTTGTTCAAATGCTCCATTATCGATGCGATGGCGGTGTTGTACTGCATACGCTGCAGGCTGTCTTCCAGCCATCTTTTGGTGCAATGATGCGAACTGAAGAGCAGATTCTTCATCTCGGGCGATAGTTTATCCACATCAGCATTTAGCGTCAAACCGCGCTTGATAACCTCCAGATTGCCTTCGATCAGGCGATGGATGCGGTTCAGAAAGCGGAAGGCTCCCATCAGCGCGTCATCATTCCATTCCACGTCCTTTTCCGGCGGTGAGGCGAAGAGCAGGTAAACCCGCAATGTGTCACTGCCAAAACGGTCGATGATATATTGCGGATCCACGGTGTTACCCTTGGATTTGCTCATCTTGGCGCCATCCTTTAGCACCATCCCTTGAGTTAACAGGCGCGCGAAGGGTTCATTACCCTTTACCCATCCCATGTCGCGCATGAACTTAAAGAAGAATCTGGCGTACAAAAGGTGCATGCAGGCGTGTTCGATGCCACCAATGTATTGATCCACCGGCAGCCAGTAGTTTGTTTTTTCAGGATCAAAGGGCAGCCTGTCATTTTTAGGGTCGGCATAACGGGCGTAATACCAGGAGGAATCCACAAATGTATCCATGGTGTCCGTTTCCCTCGTCGCGTCCAGGCCGCATTGCGGGCACTTCACATTCAACCATTCTGGAACGCTCAATAGCGGATTGGACGTGGTTTTCCCTACTTGAACGTTATCCGGCAAACGTACCGGCAAATCAGAATCGGGAACCAATACGACACCGCACTTGGGACAGTGTATCACGGGGATGGGATTGCCCCAATAACGTTGACGGGAAATGCCCCAATCCCGCAGCCGGTATGTTTTTGTGGCTTCTCCCCAGGCATTGTCGGCGATCCACTGAGTGATCCTGGATTTGCCCTCTTCACTGGGGATGCCGTTGAAATGGGCGGAATTTGCCAGAATGCCTGGCTCGGTGTACGCTTCAGTCATTTCTTCCAGCTGCAGATTCTCCTCTGGATTTTGGATCACTATCAGCATGGGAATATTGTATTTACGCGCAAATTCGAAATCTCGCTGGTCGTGCGCAGGTACAGCCATCACTGCTCCAGTACCATAATCCATCAGCACGTAATTGGTGATCCAGATCTGTACCTTGTGTTTATTTAGGGGATTGATGCAATAGCGGCCGCTAAAGATGCCTTCCTTGGTGGTGTCGGCACTGCTACGGGCTACTTTATCCTCATTGATCACCTTTTTACAAAAGTCATGCAGGGCGTGGTTTTCGGGTTCCTCGGCCAGCCATTTCTGTACCAGAGGATGCTCCGGAGGCAGGGCCATGAAGGTGACTCCGTAGATGGTGTCGGGGCGGGTGGTAAATACGGGGATCATGGTGCCATCTTCTTCCAGGGGAAACTCGATGCGCGTACCCTCACTGCAGCCGATCCAGTGTTTCTGCATGGTCATAACGCGTTCCGGCCAATCGATCACATCCGAAAAATCAAGCAATTCTTCGGCATAATCCGTGATGCGGAAGTACCACTGTTCCAGCTCCTTTTGTTCCACTTCCGATCCGCAACGCCAACAGCGACCATCTTCCACCTGCTCGTTTGCCAATACGGTGTTACATTCTTCACACCAGTTTTGAAAGCTCTTCTTGCGGTAAACCAATCCCTTTTCATAGAGCTTTTTAAAGATGTACTGTCCCCAGCGGTAATACTCGGGACGGCAGGTACTCACCTCGCGTTCCCAATCCAGCAAAAATCCCATGCCGTCAAATTGCTTGCGCATATTGGCGATGTTTTCCTCTGTGGTGAGTCTGGGATGGGAATTGTGGGTGATGGCATAGTTTTCCGCCGGCATGCCGAAGGAATCGTAACCCATGGGCTGCATAACGTTGTAGCCTTGCATCAGCTTCAACCGGGTCATCGCGTCGCCGATGGAATAATTTGAGGCATGGCCGATATGGAGAACTCCCGAGGGATAGGGAAACATCGAAAGTACGTAGTATTTGGGCTTATCTCCTCCATCGGGAGCGCTGGCAATTTTTCGTTCCTGCCAGATCTTTTGCCATTTTGCTTCAATCGCGCTAAAAGGGTATTCCATGCTGTTCTCCATTATGGCTCATCGCCACTAGTATATAATATATCAGTGTCTTGCAATATCTTTGGCCATTGGAGATTTGTCAAGGCTTTTGTGTGCTGGCATTCCCCCATTTTTAATCCAGTCTTATCTTCAATTGCCGTTGATCACGTCTGGCTTCGATGCCATGTCTGCGTTTATAATGAACGACCATACTTATGCCGGTATTGAAGACGTTGATACAGTATCCATCAGCCCGGAGGGCTATGTGACGTTTATCGATTCGTGGGGACTAGGCGTGCCGTGAATATGTGCCCAATATGCCGATCAATCATAACCCTTGCCCTTGCCGGTCACCAACACATGGATGCGGTTGAACATCTGACGCAGACGATAGACCATCTCTTTGTTAGGATTTAGCTGAGCCAGCATTTTCTTCAGGAATACATCCCAGTTAGTGGTTTCGTGGCGGCTGAAATAACCAATGGCGGATAGCACTTCCATGATGTAGACATAGATCTTGTTTAGCTCTTCGCCCTCCACGGCGTCGGATTTACCGCCTGTTTGCAGGCCTCTGGATGTATAACTTGCCACTTCATAGATCGCCAGGGCCGCAGCCTGAGCAAGGTTGATCGAGGGGAATGCGGGATTGGCACTAAAGTGGCAGCGCAAGGGGCAGAGATCAGCTTCCTCATCGGTAAGGCCATAGGTTTCGCGGCCAAAGACCAGGCCGATCTTTAGCCCCGGGATTTCGTGTACGTAAGCTGCCATCTCGGGTGGTGAAAAATCAATGGGTTTATTCCTGCCTCTGCGGCGGGAAAAGGCGATCACGCGGTCCAGACCGGCAATGGCGGAGGCCAGATCGGGGAAGATGCTGGCGTTTTCCAAAATGTGTTCCGAGTGCATGGCGAGATAAAAATCGTTCTTTTCCGGAACTGCGCCCACGATGCGGAGATCGGAAAAGCAGAAGTTATTCATGATCCTGGCCACCGCTCCCACGTTTCCGGCGTAGATGGGTTCCACCAGGATGATGCTGATCTGGGGATCAGTTTTTGGCATTGGCTTTGTTGCGGATATGAATCACGGAGCCAAGCTTCGTGCCCATGCTCTGTACTTTGGGATCGGGATCCTGTTTCCATTCCTGCACGGTACGCTTGGTGATGCTCATAAAGTCATTGCCCTTTTCGCGTTTGCTCTTCTGAGTAAAGATATTGGCGAGCTTTTTCAGGGTTTGCCAGATGGTGTTAAACCGAACTTCATCGGCATCCATCAGCCACTTTCTGACATTGGTATAGGTCTGAATCGGACGAACTCTGCCGACCTGAGTGAGGATGTGGGATATCTTCTTTTGCACTTCTTCGCTTTCATCATCCAGGAGCCTGGAGAGAAAGGTAAGAACATACTGGGGATTTTTGCCAGCGATGTTTTCCATTCCGTGCATGGACATGGCGCGTTTCTTTTCGTTTTCGCTCTCCGCCCAAAACGGCATGTGATCCCGCATCGCTTCAGGAAAGCGTTTCCAGAGCTCAAAACAGATGGTTTCACTTTCCCATGGCACCGTCTCATAGGTTTTATCCAGTGTCTTAATGATGTGTTCGGGGCTGTCCTGATATTTATAGTAGAAGTAGAAGAGACCGGTGGCGCGTAAACCGTATATGAAATCGCCCAGGAGATCCCCACATATTTTGTCCAGATTGCCATTGCCTTCATATACAGCCAGGCGTTTACCCAGTTCTTCTCTCACAAAGTAGTTAGCAGTATTGCCCAATTCCGATATTTGCTTTAGTGCCAGTGTGTCTTTACCCTTATCAAGATTGCGGAAGATTTTCTCTACCTGCGCATCCATCAGTTTATAGTCGTCGATATTTAGACGTCCGACTTCTTTGATCATACTTAAGTTCTCCATGAATAGCATGAAGCTATCATATCTATATATACAATGGCGGACTATGTAGCCCGAAATATGCGGCAATTAATGCCAAATGCTGTGCAATATCTACCCGTTCACGTTGTTGCCTGGAGGCATGTGGGATTGATCTCTTGTAATGTTGGTTCAAGGATGCTGAAGTAAGAGAAATTGTCAAGAAGTTTCTATTTCTGGCATTCCCCTATTTTTTTTTAATTCAGTCATATTTGCCATTGCCAAAGATCAAGTCTTTGTTGGCAGCCATGCCTTCGTATGTACTGAATGATCATGCTGATGCATGTAGTTAAGACTTTGATGAAGTCTCAAGCAGCCTGGAGGGCGATACTATCCATAGATAGACACCTGACGGAACTGAATGAACTGATCTATCT